>JBJTRD010000304.1:0-4102 GCA_046075945.1 Flavobacteriales bacterium | reverse complement strand
CAGGAAGAAGTACGATGTATACCTCCGGGTGACCCAGGAACCAGAACAAGTGCTGGAACAACAACGGCGAACCACCGGTTACGTCGAGCGCCTCGCCTTGAATAAAGATATCCGAAAGGTAAAAAGCTGTTCCGAAGCTACGATCCATCAACAGCAAGACTGCTGCAGAAACCAACACCGGGAACGACAATACACCCAGAATCGCTGTGACAAATATCGCCCACATCGTAAGTGGCAGACGTGTCATCTTCATTCCCTTTGTGCGCAGGTTAATGATGGTTACGATGTAGTTCAAACCGCCCAACAGCGATGAAGCAATGAAGAACACCATCGAAATCAACCAAAGCGTCATACCAGTTCCCGATCCGGGCATTGCTTGCGGCAATGCTGAAAGTGGTGGATAAATGGTCCAACCACCGCTGGCTGCACCACCTTCAACGAACAAGGAAGCAACCATGATGAGGCTCGAAATCAAAAATGCCCAATAAGACAGCATATTCAGGAATCCGCTCGCCATATCGCGTGCGCCGACTTGCAGTGGAATAAGGAGGTTCGCAAACGTACCCGACAAGCCACCTGTCAACACGAAGAACACCATGATGGTGCCGTGAATAGTAACCATGGCGAGATAAGCATTCTTATCGAGCAGTCCGTCCGGGGCCCATTTGTCGCCCAGGAAGAAGTTCAGAATTTGGAACTTCTCTCCCGGCCAACCCAACTGCAAACGGAAGAAAATTGAAAGCAGTACTGCAATCACACCCATGAAAATGGCTGTGATCAGGAATTGCTTTGAAATCATCTTATGGTCTTGCGAGAAGATGTATTTCGAAATCCAAGATTCTTCGTGGTGATGTACGTGCCCATGATCGTGGCTGTGATCATGAGCGGTGTGTTCTGCATTTCCCATCTTTCTTTTCTTTAAATAATATCGTTTGTTTAACGCGTAGTCTTAACACTGGCCTGTGCGGCAGGCATCATAGCGTTTTTGGTAGTGTCGGCCGGAGCTTCAGTTCCCCCGGCTGGCGCGGCCTCTGTGGCGGACGCTCCACCAAACGTCTTGTGTTTTTCAATCCATGCAAAATATTCCTCAGGTGATTCAACAACAATTTTCATTTGCATGTTGAAGTGAGCATTTCCGCATACTTTGTTGCAAAGCAAAACGTAGTCAAACTTGTCGTCGCCCAGCTTGGCCCTCATTTCTTTGGTGGTAATGGTTGGAGTCATTTTGAAACGAGTAGGTACGCCGGGTACCGTATTCATCTGAGCGCGGAAGTGCGGCATGTAAGCAGAGTGAAGTACATCTTGCGAACGGAATACGAACTCCACTTCTTTTCCTGCAGGGATGTGTAATTCTGTCTTCTCGATTTGATCGTCGCCACCGGTTTCCCAATTGCTCTTTCCGCTTTTCTCTTTGAATTCGCCCAAATCGAGAATACGCTGTTTGTGGCGTTCCAGACGATAGATTTTGTCTTCGATAGTTTCAACGTAGCTCTCGGGCATAACGGGAAGTTTTTCGTTTTCTTCCAACTGAGCTTTCAATCCGTCGATGTCCTTATCGAGTTCTTCAATTTTTGCAGCAATCAATTCCTTCGAAACTATTCCCATTTCATTCTGAGTGCTGATCAAGTTATAATTCGCAGCGCCAAATTCACCATCCGCACCCGGATAACGCGCAATCCAACCGAATTGCTTTGAATACAATTCTATTTGCATTGCATCCTTCGAGGCAGGACCGGTAATCTTATTCCATGTAATCAAACCAAACACAATGATGAACGCCATAGCAACACCCGGAACTAGGGTCCATACCATTTCAAGACGGTTGTCGTGTGCGAAGAAGCGCGCCTTGCGGTCCTTCTTGTACTGATACTTCCACGCCACCAGAAATAACATGGCATTCGTGATAAAGAACATCACTGTAATCATCCAAATGTTCACGCTCATCAACCAATCCACATCCTTACCGTGTTCCGATGCAGGCTCAGGCAAATACTCTCCATAACGGCCATACAAATACAATGTAGAAATGAAGAACACCAGCATCCACACAACCATGAGGTTTGCGTTGAGCTTGTTGTCTGCCGGCGAAATATCTTCTTCCTTCGATTTGCGCAGTGCGCGCGTAAATTCATAGACTTTGGTCAATTGTACGATGGCAATGATCGCTAAAACAATTACCAGAATAATCAGTAGTTTCATTTCTCTTCGTGTTTACTCCTGTTCACTAAAACAACAATCCTTTATATGTGATGGTTCTCACTTTCGTTCAAATACGGATGGTTTACCGGAACCAGTGGTGCCTGGCTGAGGGCCTTCATTACCGTGCTTACAAATAAACCAAGGAAACCGATAAACAAACCGATTTCAAACCACCATGCAAACGTGATGTGCGAAGCATGCTCGCCCATTCCCCACTGCAGGTGTCCGTGCACTGTTCCGGGAACTACCGCCATGTAAAGATCCAGGAAGTGTGTTATGAATATGATAATACCTACACGCACCAGGAACTTTGGGTTACGCTTCGCATCGCGTGATGTAAGCGTATAGAATGGAATTGCGAAATTGCAGAAGAAAATAGCCCACATTCCAATCATGTAGTGGTCATAGCGCTCCTTGAAATACGTTACCTCTTCAGGAATGTTGGAGTACCATATCAACATATACTGGCAGAACCACAAGTAGCTCCACAACATGCTCACGGCAAAAATCCATTTACCCATATCGTGAACGTGTGAATCGTTGATGCCCGGCATCAATCCTTTACCACGCAACCAAATCAACAAAAGCGTTGCGAAAATCATGGTTGTCACCCACATGCCCGAGAAAATGTACCATCCGTACATGGTAGAGAACCAGTGAACATCGATACTCATCAACCAATCCCAGGCAATGGTGCTGGAGAATACAGCGAAGAATACGAGGAACAAAGCGCTACGCTTGTATTGCTTCAAGTGGAGATCCAGACTGGGCATGGTATCTTCCTGCAACGACCACTTGCGAAACAAACGGGCGAAGACTACAAATACAACAGCATACAGCACGAAGCGCAACCAGAAAAACCAGCTCGACAAGAACGGCATTTTGTTCGCGATAATCTTGTCGTATGACGGGCTGTTTGGATCAACAACTTCAGGGTCCATCCAATGGTAAAGATGATTCATATGCAGCTGACCGGCCAGCAATACCACGAACACAACACCCAAGCCGATGGGTAAATAGGACCACATGGCTTCAAAGATGCGCTTCAGTTGTGCTGTCCATGCAACTTCCGCTGCATATTGAACGGCGTAGAAAAACATAGCACCGATAGACAATGCGAAAAAGAAGAACCCACAAATGAGCAGGTTTGCCCACCAATACTGGTGGTGTTCGGTTTTATCAAATAACCAACCGCCTATTGCGGAGATTAATCCGATAACCATAAAGATGGTAGACCACTTTTTGGTCGATGCCGGAACTTCAAAATGTGTCGTTGCTTGTGCCATAGTGTATCTGTCGGGCAGTATTTCTAGGTTATTTCTTCGCGGTGCTATCAGCAGGTGCAGGTGCAACCGCTTTCGTTACCAGCATATCGTTTGCGTCAAACTCTGGTTCAGTAACCCCTTGTTGCAGGAGCTTTACATATTCAATGATTTGCCAGCGCTCCAATTGATTGAGCTGTGAAGCGTGCTGACCCATGAGGCCTTTTCCGTAGGTAATGGAGTGAAACATTTTTCCTTCAGGCAAATCTTTCAACTTACCTGCATAGTCCGGAATACCTTGGATGTGTCCGTTTTTAGAAATTGCGCCGTCACCATGACCCGCCTCACCGTGGCAATGCGTGCACATGTAGGTGTATATCTCCTTTCCACGGAGCACATTCTTCTTTGTTGCCTTGATAGGGCTGTGAATTTCTGCCGCTGCGCGCTCATAATCCTCCGGCGTATTGTTGAGTGCGTAAGGCATCACAAAAGGCATCATCTCCGCTTTCACATAGGGAATAGTGTTAGCAACGGGTACGCGCGACTTGATGGCAACCAATCCGGCAGCATCCTTCATGTCTTGTGTCCAGTCCATGGTCTTGTTGGTACCATAATCCACATAGGCCTCCAGAGCAGGTGAG
>JBJTRD010000303.1:0-5631 GCA_046075945.1 Flavobacteriales bacterium | reverse complement strand
GCATTTACCCCTAACAATGATGGTCTCAATGATGTACTTCGATTAGAAGGTGCCGACATCGATCCAACGCGCTTCACATTCCAAATCTTCAATCGCTTTGGTGAACCTGTGTTCATGACGAATGACCCTTCGGAGGCATGGACAGGCGAAGTGATGGGGGGGGATTATTATGCACCCAACGGCGCCTATAATTGGATGGCCATTGTCGTGTCGGAATCTACCGGGGAGAAAAAAGAGTTGAGTGGCTCCATCATTATCACCCGGTAATTCACATCGGGCTAGTGATTACTTACTAAAACGGAGCAACGACCGGTCGTCTATCGGTTGGTTTTCAGCTATATTTGCGTAGCTTAAATTAAACATATGCTGAAGCAAATTAACCTTATCGCCAGGCTCTGTACCCTGAGTGTTTTACTTGCGGCTTCTTTTAAACAGCAAATTCTTGCTCAAGATATTTTTACGGTTAACCAAAACTTCAATGAATCCACCTGCTTTGGGCTTATAGCTGCTTCCGGAGGAAATACAAACCCGGTATACAGCGATAACGAAAATTACACCTTCACCATTTGCTCCGACACGCCGGGTGATCAGGTTACAGTAACCTTTACATTATTCAATTTAAGCACAGTTGACACTGCGCCGGGTAATGCCAACAACTCAGACCAGATGTATGTATTTGATGGACCAAATACGTCTGCCAATTCACTTGGAAATTATGGAGGCACAGGATTACAGGGTGTTGTGATACAAGCGACACCTCAAAATGCAACCGGCTGCCTTACGTTTCAATTCATTTCAAATGATCAAGGTACCGGTTCTTACACAGCATCGGCCTCGTGCAATACACCATGCGCAACACCCCAGGCAGGGGGTATCATCGTGGGTGGAATTACCCCCGACAGCATTCGCGTCTGTGTAGGCGAGCTGGTAACTTTCCAGGAGCAGGGTTCATTTGCACAGCCCGGCTTCAACCTTGAAAGCTACACGTGGGACTTCATGGATGGCGCGCAGGAAACGGTCAACACCCCCGGAGCACAAGTGCAGCACGCCTTTACGCAGCCGGGTAACTTTCTTGTCCAGCTGTTTGTCGATGACGATAATCCAGATAATCAGTGTCTCAATTCAAATTTTATTTCACTGGACATTTTGGTAGCTACGATACCCGACTTTATTGGATTTCAAGAAGATGCAACGCTTTGTATTGGCGAGGAACTTACATTTGAAGCAACACCTGAATTATATGAGGTTACTTGGAACGGATTCATTGGCAATGTTGAGATAGAAAATGGTTGTTTGCCCGATACGCTTCTTGGGATTTCTCAAAATATTGAGATTTTTCAAATGGGTTTTTTAGCGGGAACCAACATTGAAAGCATTGATGACATAGAGAGCATCTGTCTGGAAATGGAGCATAGTTTTATGGGTGACCTAGTTATATATGTAACATGCCCCAACGGACAGCAGGTCATGTTCCACCAACAAGGTGGGGGTGGGACACAAATCGGCGTTCCCAACCAGGCCGACAATATTGATTGCGAAGACCCTGCTACACAAGGTGAACCATGGCAATATTGTTTTACGCCTACCGCAACCCAAACATGGGTTGAGTGGGTAAATACCAGTGGATTCGGAGGGACTTTGCCCGAAGGCGACTACGAGCCCGTAGCTAGTCTGGATGGTTTCATTGGATGTCCAACCAATGGTATATGGACACTTACGGTAGTCGATAATTGGGCAGCCGATGACGGTCAACTTGTTGGATTTAGTTTGAACCTGGACGAATCGCTCTATCCGGAGGTTGTAGAATATACACCGGAAATTCTTCCCGGTCCGGCAACGTCTTTTTGGAGCAACGCACCCTTTGCAACTATCAATGATAATAACCTCGATGAAATAACCGTAACCCCAACGACCGAGGGCACTTTTGTCTACGATTATACCGTTATCGATGACTTCGGATGTGAAAATGACACATCATTTACCATTACTGTTTTCGATGCTATCGATGTGACGGCACCTGCTGATTTTGGTGTAGGTTGCGATGAACTTGTGTTACAAGGATGGTACGAAGGCTACCCTTCTCCACAGTGCTCGGATTGTGTGGAAGATTTAACTTACTGCTACGGCGAAAATGATAACCAAACATGGACATACTGCACCGACAACCCCGGCGACGGTACATCCATAGCGTTGTCGTTTGTGAATGGACAAATGGAAGCTTTCTTCGAAAATCTGACTATTTACGACGGCCCTACTACCGCCTCCCCGGTCATTGCAGACTGGTCGGGTGGCGATGCCAGCGGAATGTCGTGGTCTGCTCCAAGCGGTTGCATCACCATCACATTTACCTCAGATGGAAGTGTATCGTGCGCAGGTGGCACTTTCTCGGGCTGGAACTACTCTATTCAACCTGCCCCACCGGGCGACATCGAAGAGTGGGCCCCGGATGGCTACGACTGGTCATGGACCCCTACTGCCCCACTCGACAATCCTTTTTTGCAGGCCCCCACCATTGTCAACCTGACAGGTCAAACAACCTTCACGGTCACAGGATTTCCGGTGGGTCATCCTGATTGCGCAAGCAGCGACGACGTAACCGTTTTCCTGAATCAAAACCAGGATGCAGGTGACGACGCGGAAATTTTCGTTTGTACAACAGCAGCGCCTTTCGACATGCGCGATAGTCTCAATGGAACACCCTATAACCTCGGAGAATGGATGGATGTATTGGATAATCCGCTGGCCGACGGAATATTTGATCCGGCTGTCGATGCCGCAGGTTCCTTCTACCATTATATACCTGCAGGGTGCGATACTGCAGAGCTTATCATTAACATCATTGAACCCATCGAAATTACCATTCCCAACGACACTATGATTTGCGACGGAGGGATGGTGAGCATGGATCTCTATGAATTACTCTACGGCAAAGCTCCTTATCAATATGCATGGACATACGATGGAATAACCGTTGGAACAACTGCTAATAGCACGTATTCGCCTGAAAACACCGGAGAAGTGTGTCTCACTGTAACGGATGGATGCGCCACTACTGCTAATGATTGCTTCATAACCGATGTGCTGCCACCTGTTGAAGTACTAATGTCGGCCGATACCACAGCCGGGTGCTGGCCCAATGGATTCAACTTAAGTATCGACAGTGACCCAGCCACCTATGCTTCCAGCACGTGGCATATTTCCGATGGCAACAACCTAGTGAACCAGGATGATGTCAATGTTTTGTTTGAATTTCCTGGCAACTACACTGCGGGGCTTACCTTAACCAATGCCGCAGGATGCAGTTACGAGGCCGATCAACCTATTGCACTTTCGAGTTTTGCCCCCCCGGTTGCCGGTTATATAGCAAGTCCTCAACCCACCGATATTATGGATACAGAAATCCATTTTACGGACATGACAGAAGGCTATCCCATCTCGAACTACCAATGGACTTTCTCTACCCTTTCAGGTGAGCTTTTAGGTGGCTCTGCTGCGGCTAATCCAGCATTTGAATTTCCGAGTGGTTATGGTGGTGATTACCTGGTGAACATGATGGTTACCGACATTCACAATTGCACGGATGTAATTACGCCTTCACTTATTGTCATCAACGATTTGCTTCAGTTTTATGTTCCTACCGCTTTCACCCCGAATAACGATGGGCTGAATGACGTGCTTTTCTTCGAGGGTGCCGATATTGATGCGACCCGATTCAGCATTAAAATCTTCAATCGAAACGGGGAGATTATTTACGAAAGCAATGACCCCACCAAGCCTTGGGTGGGCAATGTGCACGGCGGCGACACCTATGCTCCGAATGGCGCTTACAACTGGATTGCAGTAGTTGTATCTAAATCGACCGGTGTAAAAAAAGAACTGAACGGGTCCGTAATCATTACCCGCTAAAACAAGGTTGGGGGCTCGTACAACTCTGCATATGCATGGGGCTTGCATGCATCCGGCGTGTTTCCAGGTGAGAATTTCCCTCGTAACGGCTTTACAGGATACGCCCTCATTTCGGCCTCCTCTGAAGGATTCAGCATTTTTTTGAGTTCGTCAACAGGTGTTTCGCTGCTCATCCAAGCAAGAAGCTCTTCGCCTTCCAACACAACCGGCATGCGCGGTTCATCGAGCTCCGGGTTGTTATGAATCTGCGCCATTAGTTCATTACCCTGTGTAGTAACGATTGCGAATGTTAGCAACGTCTCCCCTCTTTCGCGGTCTCTCCATTCATCGCACACACATGCTATCCAGCGCACCTCTTCATCTTTCCAATCAATAAAATGAGGATACTTTTTTCCCTTAACATGTTTGTATTCGTAGAACCCCGTAATCGGTAACAGACCACGCTTAGTGGATGCCGCGTGCTTAAAAGCCGGCTTTTCGAAAAGAGTTTCGGCCCTTGCATTGAGCGTCATATTGCTCAATTCGAGTGCTGAATTCCAGTCTTTGCACCACAGTGGAATAAGCCCCCAATGCATCGGTTCCCAATGGATACCGCCCTGCGACAAGAGAATGGGAATAGTGGGATGTTCGAAGCCACTGATGGCAAACAAAGGCTTCCCCTTTATTTGCTCGCGAAAAATGCGCAGCGCTTCATCAATCTCGGCCGGTGTCGAATGTTTGCGCTGTCCCTGCTTCAAAATCCTCTCCTCGAGTTGTTGTATGGTGTAGCACATCACATCGAAGGTAGAAAAAAATCAATGCAGATCGCACTCAATTTTTGAACGATTACATTTGTGCCATGCGCAGTATGAAAGGAAAATGGATGGTTGTGTTGGCACTTCTCTTTGCCGGCCTTGCTGTAAGCGCCTTTCAAATAAAACCCAAGAAAGACAAGGCTGAGGAGCTAAAAATAGAGCTCGGCCGTCAATTATTTTTTGATAAAGCTCTCAGTAATCCCAATGGTCAGTCGTGCACCGTATGCCATGCGCCCAAGACAGCTTTTTCCGATCCTAATCATGCCATCGTTTCTGAAGGAATGATGGATGGTGCCTTTGTCAATCGCAATTCTCAATCGCTTGCCTACGTGAAATATATCCCTCCTTTTCATCGCGATTCAACCGGGCTTTACAGGGGCGGTTTGTTTTGGGATGGAAGAAGCAACACACTCGAACATCAACTAGGTGGGCCGTTTTTCAATAAGGCGGAAATGAATAATACGGACACTGTTCAGCTTGTTGAAGAAGTACTCAATGCGCCTTACTATAAAACTTACAAAAAGGTGTATGGTAAAATGAGCAATGTTCAAGAGGCCTACAAGAATATGTGTGAAGCGCTGGCTGCATTCGAACGCAGCGATTTGCTGCACGAGTTTTCCTCCAAGTATGATTTATACGTTGCGGGTAAAATCACTCTCGATGCACAAGAGCAGGAAGGATTAGAAATCTTTCAGGGGAAAGGCCGATGTGTAAGCTGTCATTCCATGCAGCCCCATGTTGACGGGCGTATTCTTTTCACCAACTATGGCTATTATAATCTAGGGGTGCCGCGCAATGAAGACAATCCATTTTACAGCACCACAACTGAAATCAATCCCGCAGGGAAAGCTGCCATCGATTATGGTTTAGGCGGTGTATTGAATGATGCGAACGAATATGGAAAATTTCGTGTGCCCACGTTGCGCAATGT
>JBJTRD010000302.1:0-4941 GCA_046075945.1 Flavobacteriales bacterium | reverse complement strand
GAATTAGGAACTTGCCAATGGCTGGATGAAAGTAAGGATTGGAAGAAAAGTCCGAAGGATCTGTCCGTTACCAAGGGAATGCTTATACGTTTAAAAATGGTGGAGTTGTCGCTTCAATTGTCCGTTGCAGGGTTTAAAAATTCAATGCGGGTCTACCCTTACTATACGCTTGGGCATTTGATGCTCGAGCGACCCGATTTAATACGCGTTCCATCTTTTTACGTCATAAAAACTCCTGCCGGCGAATTGGCCGTTGCATACGACCTGCAAATGGAAGCGTTTATTTGTTTCGATGTGCACCCCGTGAATGACCTTGATTTTCTGGGCAGACTTAAACTTTCGAACGATTATATGCGAGGGTTAAACTATCAACTAGAACCCTTGCGATGTACGTTCTTTCATCGATTGCGTTCCGAGCATTTTAAAGAAGATCTTGAACACATCATTCAACTTCAAATGCATGCTGCAGTGGTGGAATATTAGTGTCAATTGGATCGAGGCTCACCTCATTCCTTGCCCGTTTAAATTCATTACCGGTTGTGATTGCCCGGCTTGCGGAACCCAGCGCAGCATTGTGGCCCTCTTGAAAGGTGATGTTGCCTCGAGCTGGCAACTCAATCCTGTCGGAATCGGTATTTGCGTTATTGGTATGAGCTACCTGCTAGGACGATGGCATATTTTCAAGCATGGTCAACTGTCTGCACGCTATCTTAGTTGGCTTTTGCTGTTGATTGTAATGTTGAAATGGGGGATGAAAATCGTTGAAGGAAATTGCTGTTCATGATTTTTTACAAGCATTAACGTATTGTCAATTCGAGACTGAACTGCTTGCTTACATTTGTGACCGTATGATGCGAACGCTATTTTCTTTGCTGCTGTTTCTGACATCGCTCACCGTATTGGCGCAAACACGTCATATTCTGCAAGTTTCCGGAGTTGTGGTTGCCACAGATTCGCTCATACCGGTTCCTTACGCAACGGTTTATCGTTCGAGTGATAACAGAGGTACATTTTCAGATCATACAGGTTATTTTACGCTACCGGCTCAGGCGGGCGACACCTTGAATTTTTTGTTTATCGGTTTAAAGCGTTCATCCTACATCATTCCGAATGACATTACACAAACGCATATTTCAATTGTGCAATGGATGGAACAACAAGATGTGTTGTTGCCGACTGTGAGTATTCTCCCTTATCCAACCCCCGGTCGACTGCGCTCTGAGATTATGTCGCTCGATTTTCCCGGCGACAATTACTTTCGTTTTGACCGCACAGCTGCTACCGTTTCCGGTTACGATGGCCTTCGCGATTTAAATGCGGAGGCTTACGCAGAGGCCTCTGCAACTATGATTGCCCGGTATAATGGTGGTTTTCGAAGCGGTGGAAATCTGCTCGATGCAGCATCGTGGGGACGCTTTGTGAATGCATTGCGCAGAAAGAATTAATCGCGCCCATGAAGAGCTCAAAAGCGAAAGTCCACATTGCCGCTCTGGCCTGTTTAGTACCTCGCAGCTTGCATTTCATACTGGCCGGAATGGTCGCATTGACGTCGTTTATTTCTACCAAGGCTCTGAGTCAAGGCCGCGACACCACCTCGATAACAATTTTGGGTGAGTTACGCGATGAAATGGATCAGCCCATTCCCAATGCAATTATTATAAATCGAACCAATAAAAAGGGATCGTTCGGCAAGCCCAATGGTTCGTTCGAAGTGCGCTGCCAACGCGGAGATACGCTGGCCATCACTTCACTCGGTTTTCAAACACGATACGTCACTTATGCCGATTCTCTGTATTCAGCAGTATTTAAAATTCGCCTTTATCTCGATATGAGATCTTATATGGCGGCCGAGGTGGAAGTGTTCGCCCCACGCGATCTCGAGCAGATTCAAGCCGATATTGAGAAACTGGGTTACAATGAAAAGGATTACATGATTAGTGGAATCAATGCGGTGCTGAGTCCAATTACTTTTCTTTATCAGCAGTTCAGTAAGAAGGAACAGTCGAAACGAAAGGTGGCCTATTTGGAGAATGAGGACCGAAAGAGAGAGTTACTCAAGGAGTTGTTTCGCCTGTATGTAGATTACGAAATTATTGCGCTCAATGATGAGCTTTTTGATGACTTCATAACATATTTGAATGTCTCTGATGATTTTTTGATAAATAGCACACAGTATGATTTCCTTGTCTACGTGAAAGATCGCTTCCGTGATTACAAAATATTTCTGCGCCAGCATCAGTTGATGAAGCCCTCCGATTTTGACTATGATAAGGACTAATAGGGATATTGTGGAATGCTAAGTGTACCCAATACACTTATATTCGCCCCACATTAACCGATTTTCCGATGAAAAAGCTTTTCCTTCTATGCGCGGCTTTTGCCGGCTTACAGTTATCCTTAGAAGCCCAGTCAGTGGTCACTTTTTTAGTGAATATGCAAGGTCAGACCATTGGTCCCAATGGAGTGCACATTGCAGGTAATTTTCAAAGCCCTGCCTGGCAGCCCGGTGCAACAGCCATGACCGATTCCAACAGCGACGGAGTCTATGAATACACTCAAACGGTCCCCACCGGAGTGCCCATTCAATTCAAGTTCATCAACGGAAATAACTGGGGGCCCGGTCAAGATGAGTCTGTGCCTCAGGCATGCGGAGTAGCCAACGGAGTAGGAGGGTATAACCGCCAGCTTACCCCAACAGCGGCTCAGGTTACTTATGGTCCCGTGTGTTTCGCAGCTTGCGAAAACTGTGCATCACCTCCAACGGCCAATATAACATTCCAGGTTAATATGGCTCAGCAAACGCTCAGTCCGAACGGACTCAATATTGTTGCATTGCCGCAATTTGGAGCAGCGGCAAGCGCGCCTATGACTGATAGCGATGCGGACGGAATCTACACGGCAACGCTTGAACTGGATACCAACCAGAACGTGTACTATCGATTCCAGAACGGTCTTGGCATTGCCGACGTTGAAACTGTTCCAATAGCTTGTGCCACCATGTTTATGGGCACGCCCTTTCGACTAGTGGATTTTGGCAACACAGACACAACCCTAGCCACCATTTGTTATGGTGAATGCGCGGATTGCATCATTATAAATCCTACCATCGATGTTACACTTCAAGTGAATATGGCAGGACAAACGGTAAGCGCGGATGGAGTGCATGTAGCAGGTAATTTTCAGGGTTGGGACCCTGCTGCTACCGAGATGTCCGATGCAGATGGTGATGGGGTTTACACGGTGACCTTTACTGTAGATGAAAACGCCAACCTACTTTATAAATTCATCAATGGTAATTCATATGACTTCTCCGAGGTGGTTCCTTCCACTTGTGGTCTGCCCGACGGATTGGGAGGTGTTAATCGAGTGATAGAAACAGGTGCCATCGACATTGTTGCATCGCCTGTTTGTTTTGGAGCGTGCGAAAATTGTGTGGTTGAACCCACATCGGTGGATGTAACCATTTTAGTCAATATGATGAATGAAGTGGTAAGTGCTGACGGAGTTTATCTCGTGGGTGATTTTCAAAACTGGACGCCGGGAGAAACACCAATGATTGACTCTGACGGCGACATGATTTACGAAGCCACCATAAGCGCCGTGGTTGGCAGCACTATACAGTTTCGATTTTTGAATGGCAATGACTGGCCATTCTCGGAGCTGGTGCCTGCAGAATGCGGAGTGGATGATGGCTTTGGAAGTTATAATCGCTCTTTTCTGGTAGGTGAAGTAGCCAATGTCTATGGTCCTATTTGTTTCGGTGGTTGTATCGATTGTGAGCCTATCGTTGAACCTTCGTTGGTAGAAGTTACTTTTCAATTGAACATGTCGAATGAATCGGTAAGCGCTGATGGTGTTTATATCGTCGGTAATTTTCAGGGATGGACCCCCGGAGCTTCACAGATGACCGATGCTGACACAGATGGCGTTTACACCTACACAGCATCCGTTTTGGCTAATTCCGAGATTGCATATAAATTTTTGAATGGAAATAATTGGGGTATGCCCGAGGAGGTTGTGCCGGCTGAATGTGGTGTAGACAACGGTTTTGGTGGATACAACAGAGGCCTTCAAGTAGGAGAAGCCGACTCGTTGCTGGAAGTGGTTTGCTTCGGAGAATGCATCGACTGCCTGCCCCAGACTCTTGTCATCGTTACACTCCAAGTCGATATGTCGAATCAATCGGTTACGAACGATGAAGTATATGTCGCAGGATCATTTAACGGATGGAATGCTACAGAGTCGCTCATGATACCATTGGGCAACGGAATCTATCAGTTGCCGATTGCCATTAATTCGGGTGAAGATGTGATGTACAAGTTCATCAATGGTACGACCTGGGAATCGGTGCCGGCCGACTGCGGAAGTGCCGATGGTTTTGGAGGATTCAACCGGGCATTCACTGCACCGGCCAACAACACGGAGTTCACTCCTGTTTGCTTCAATGAATGCGCAGGTTGTGTGGTAGTGCCAACGGTAATGCTCACACTCACTGTTGAAATGACCGAGGTTACTATTAGCCCAATGGGCGTGCATGTGGCCGGCTCGTTCAATAATTTCTCACCAACTGCCACTCTGATGGATGAGCTAACACCCGGTGTGTTCCGCACCATTGTAGAAGTAGGACAGAATGAGCAGGTGTTTTTCAAATTCATCAATGGTGATACGTTCACCGGTGCTGAAATCGTTCCTTTTGAATGCGGAACAGACGATGGCTTCGGAGGATTTAATCGCTCGGTTACTACCAATACAGGCGACGTAACAATGCCGCTAGTCTGTTTTTCGAGTTGTGCACCTTGTTCCATGGGAACCGTTGAATTGAATAACAATGAACTTGTCGTTTTCCCCAATCCGGCAAACGATCACATTCGCATTTCAGCAAATGCAGGTATTCGAAATTTGACCGTGTTGGATGCCCGCGGAGCAATTGTTTATTCAATC
>JBJTRD010000301.1:0-5969 GCA_046075945.1 Flavobacteriales bacterium | reverse complement strand
GGCAAGGGTGCTCGAATGCGATTGGAAGTAAACAGCGACAGCCGCAACTAACAGCAATAAAAAAACGCAGGCGAGTATAATAGTCTTCTTCATTGTTTCAGTATACTCTCATGCTGCTTTTTTAGTCCAGCGTTTCTTTCGAACTACAAATTGAACAATACCCAACAAAGCCACCAATACAATAGGAGCAGCTGTGTTCAGTGCTTTGATCGATGCTGAAGATGTCTGGATTTTTTCCGCGGCCAACTTTCGCAATTCAATGGTGCGCGATCGAACACTGATGAGTGCCTGGTCGTCGAGCAGATAGTTCATACAATTCATCAGAAATTCCTTGTTGTCGTATAGCACTCTTCTGAATTGTGGATCGTATCCAAGTGCAATTGGCATAGGTTTGCCGCTGCGCATATCCACATCGTTGTAAGCAATGTCGCCATCGGCTATTACAATCATTTTGGTGGGCAAACTTTTATCGCGGTATGCAATGTTTGGATCTTTCTTAATTGCGTCGGGCGTTTGGTCTTTAAATGCACTCGGGAATTTTCCTTCGAGTATCATAGCCATGGTGCGCTCCGGACTGGTGCCGTTTTCGAAATACTGTTGATTGAATGCCAACAGCTGCAGGTCGACACGTGCAGGAGCTCTCAATTCCTTAGATAGCGGAGAACTCTTCAGTAAGGGAATTTTAATGACGTCGGGGCTGGCATTCACACTGTCCAGGCTACCTGCAAACTCCATCTTGATAGGGTCGAGGTTGGCAGTGATAGGGTGTGTGTTGGTTGAAGAAAGTAAAAGTGGCGCGTAGTAGTTAGTCCTATCTGTGTAGGCGCGCTGGTTTCCCATGGGGCCATTGTCTAGAATAATCGGAGCTCCCTGGAAATCGATTACCAGCGATCGATTCAGGCGAACCCCATATTCAAACAACATTTCATAGATGCCGTTCTCATTGCTCACTGCCATGGTGGTTTCAGAATTTCGCAAACTATCCATGTTGATTTTCAATGCGTCGAGCATCCAGAGAACTTTACCGCCGTTCATGATGAACTGATCAATTACGAAACGGTCTTTATCACCAATGATTGAATCTGGTCCAGCAACCACGAGTGCAGCGTATCGATTGGTGCGTAGCGCCATGGCTTCAGCTTTATCGCTAAATGCATTTATTTGCGAATCGATGCGCAGAGGTTCAACATCATAATTTTCCCGTAACCCAAAAATGAAGTCGGCCAAATGAATTCCTGGAATCTCTTGATGGCCTGCTAGGATGGCTATCGCAGGTTTGTCTTTGCGGGTAATCTTGCGCAGTCCGTTGGCTAGTTCATACTCCAGATTGTTCACCGAAGTGTTGACCATTTGATCGGTGGCTACTGGGGACTCCGTTTTCAAAAACTGAATCGGATATTCACGCCCCTGATATTCTACAATTGCCGCCGGCCAAATAAGCTTCGAGGCTTGAGCTCCATTTTCGGTGTAGGAGATATTGGAAAATCGAAGTCCTTTTTCATCGAGGGCCTTGAAGGTTTCATTTATAATTTTCTGATCACCGCTTTCATAAGGGTCGATGAATTCATAGTCAATCTGTCCGTTGCTGTAATCTACAAACTCATCGAGACGCTCCTTGATACTGTTCTCCAATCGCTTAAACTCCGCAGGATATTCTCCATGCAAATAGCAACGAATAAAAAGAGGATCGGGTAGGTTGGTAAGTAATTCTTGAGTGGCAGGCGTAAGTGAATGGCGCTTTTCTTCTGTAAGGTCGAGCTTGAAGAAATAGAACGAAAGAAGAAATGCAGATATGCAAACAATGCCAAGCGATAGCAGCAATTGCAGTATGTCGGACCGTTTTCTTCGCATAATGGGTATAAACGTATTCGGGTTCAAATTTCGGAAAAGGACCTGCAACGCCAATCGTTAAAAATGCCGACTTATACAACTCACCTGTTTAGGACTTGTGCAAGGTATTCGTTGGTGCGTGGGCCTTTGTTCATCAGTAAATCGATGCATGAAAGCCCACTCATGAAGGCATGCCGGTCGCTGAATACCTGAGGATAGGAGGGGAGCTCGGGCCATGTTTGAGCGGGTTCCCATAAATAGGTGTTGTCGCCGGAGCGATACGACCATTCCTCATCAACAACCACGTATTCAAGTTCTATCCCGCATTGCACAATCCATTCAAGTGCACTTAAGTTGAGGTCGAGAAGGAAGCCATTGGGTTTAAGTATGACCGATTCCAGTCGGTCAAAATAGTGTTCAAAATAGGCGGCTCTTCCGTAAGCCGATCGCAACGTGCTGATGTGCTGTTTTCGCCAGCCATTGTCGAGTATGCGAATTTCTTTGAAGGGTGTCTTCACGCCCTTCTGTCCTTCGACGGGCACCGTAAGACTCAATCGACCATTCACACCCGCAATATCGTATCGGTTCCGAGAGGTTTGCTTCAGGTAAATTTCATTCGGATTAATGCGAGCCAAGGGAGAAGCCATTATAAGCCAATGGGCAGACGGGAAAAGACAGAGCGGCAAATTGAAATCGGAGGTCATGGTTTACTGGTCATTGTCGGTTTTTACAACAAACCAATAGTAGTATCCGAATACCAGAAAGATAATTCCCACAATCATGGGAGTGATAAAGAAAATGGGCGAACGCTGCATATTCTCCGGCCTTTCCAGGTCTTTTGAATAGTTGTACAATGGAACGATTACAACACTCAGAAAGAGAAACATGAATAAGACATTATACGCAAGATTCACTCCCTTCCATATTTTTCGTCGCAGCGGATTTCCCTGCGCATCGTACCGAACAGCTTCCATTGCAGTGCGGGTGCGTGCCTTGCGCTGTTGGTGCTCAACCCAAAGTTTGTACACCAGTTCCCGCCGGCGCATATCTGCTTCTGTAATTTTTTCATTTCGCAACAGGGTGTCGTAATTCTGTCGCTGGGCCGCATCGGTGAGGAATGCGTAGGCTTGTTGGCATTCGAGAAATTGCTCATGTGCGGCAGGTGAAGGATTGACATCGGGGTGAAGTTCCTTCGCTTTTGAGCGGAAAGCGCTTCGAATCTCTTCCTCCGAAGCATCCGGATGTAAACCAAGAATTTGGTAATAATTCTTCATGCATTAGCCCACTTGACCGCGCATATACATTTCCATTACACCCAACAAGAACCGCAATACCAGCAACGCTCCGAGAAGCGCTGAAAAGATGATTCGCAAACGCGCCTCTTTTTTAGGAAACCGGTCGAACTGAACGATGATGTCGACGGCAACGGAGGCCACTGCCAGAAACTCAAGGAAGGTGATGAGTTTCCAGTGCTTTACCACTTCCTGATAGAACGCAAGCGGAAAACCGAAAAACTTTCCCGACCAATAGAGCAGGTTGTAGACAAGCAACAATGCGTATGTAATGAGAATGACAGGAGAACGTCCGGCAGAATTTGAATTCATGGCTGCAAGGTATCAATACATTCCGGGTAAACGCTCCTTCGAGGCTTCCTCGAGTTTTGATTGCGTAATTCGGTGCACACGCTCGTCGAATGCGATCACATGCTCATCGTGAATGTCGAGATGAGCCACCAGGCGTATTTTATCGTTGCCAAATGTGAAGCATTGAATGCCTTCTTGTGCCAGCGCCACCATCACAGCAGCAGATGGGATTCCGTTCTTCATTTGTGCAATCACAATATTGGTATCGATGGGCATCAATCCTTTCACCCAGTCACAATCGTGCAATGCTGCTCCCAGCTTCTGCGCCCGCTCATGATCTTCAGCCAGTCGATTGACGTTGTTTTGCAATGCATACAATCCGGCAGCGGCTATGAATCCCGCCTGGCGCATGCCACCGCCCATTGACTTGCGTCTGCGATGCGCGCGGTAAATAAAATCTTTGGTTCCAAGCAGCAAGCTTCCCACCGGGGCGCCGAGGCCTTTGCTGAGGCAAATGGAAATAGAATCGAACAGACTTCCGAACTCTTTGGGAGCGATTCCTTGCGCAACAACCGCATTGAAAAGGCGCGCGCCATCGCAGTGCAATTGCAGCCCTTTGGCTGTACAAACTTCGCGTATCGCTTTCAATTCATTGAGGTCGTAGAGAGCTCCACCACCTTTGTTGACGGTGTTTTCGAGCGATACCAGCGAGGTGCGCGGATAGTGTGCATCGTCAGCGTTGATATTAGCCAGCACCTGTTGGGCAGTAATCCGACCACGGTCGCCCTCGAGCAGGCGCATGCTCACCCCTGAGTTTTGCGCTACACCGCCCCCTTCGTACAAATAGATGTGGGAGAGATTCGAGCAGATTACCTCATCGCCTGGGCGTGTATGCACGTTGATGGCGATTTGATTGGTTTGTGTACCGCTGCTGCAATAGAGCGCCGCTTCCATACCGAACAGGTCGGCAGCGTACGATTGCAATTCATTTACCGTGGGGTCTTCACCAAAAACATCGTCGCCCACGCGGGCGCGTGTCATGGCTTCCAGCATGGGCGCGGTGGGCCTGGTTACGGTGTCGCTACGAAGGTCGATTATCATAACGCAAATGTAAGAGCCTAGCCCAAAGGGAGAGCGTCGTGTTTAACGATGGTAGTTACTTTGAAAACAGGATGTATTAACCTTCGCTCTCAACCGCCATTCTCTTCAATGCCAACTCCTTTGCAAAGTCCACAAACACTTTGTGGGCCTGTGTAAATGAGAAGCGGTCTTCGAAGTTTTTCGAAACGATGTTGCGGCGGTGCATACCATTGATGAGCGTGCGTCGCGCATCCGGTTCGCGCAATGACTTATTCGATTCGATTAGGTCGATGAACGATGAATTGTCGAAGTAACGATCGATCTCTTCAAATGTAAATTCATTGAAGTCGAGAGCCTCCATGAAATTCCGGCCATCGCGATCGAGTTCATAGCAAAGAATCGCGATGAAAATGCTCACATCCCGCGAGAAATTTTCCTGTGTTTCCTTGCTCAACAAAAATGCATATTCTGTTTTTAGGTTGAGATCGAGATCAAATGAAATCTTGAAGAACTCGGTGTAAAACGAGTCGTTTTCCTTGAGCGAGTTGAAATGGGCCTCATTGCTGAGGATGAATTTTCCGCCCATCAATTCTTCTACGATTTGGCGATGATTGCTAGGATATACCATGGTTATTGAATGCTTTGGGTTGTGTTAGGTTTTGTTCGTTCTACAGTTTCAACGCAGGTTCTACTTTAATTTTCGGTAATGAAATTTTAGATGTTGTAGTTTTCAAGGTCACACGCTCGGCTTTCTTGGGGAATTCTATTTGCAGATCACCGTCGAATAACAATCCGCACAATGCGAAAAACTTGTCTGTCTCGATATCCTGAAAATCTTTTTGTAATTCTTTGTAACACCAACTGAAGAAGTCGTTTACCGGCAAACTTTTGGTGAGATTTCCTTTGAATAAATCACGATCGAAAATCCACTTATCGAAATCGACCACGCCGTCTTCGAGTGTAACGTAATCGTTGACAGAAAACTGCTCGAAAAATTCGCGCACTTTATACAGCATGTCCTTCGCATACACCATTGTGCGCGTACCCTTGAGGAGTGGGGGAGTTTCCATTTTGTATGGATTGCGCAAAAACTCAATCCAGCCTGTAAGGATGAGCGACTCCGTCCGAATGCGTTCGAGTAGAGGCAACAACTCGTTTACCAATACCTTCGATTGACGCAACAAATCGGAATTGGTCTGAATAAGTTGCGCATATAATTTTTCGAATTCCATGCGGATGGTTTCATCCTGAAAATCCAGTCGGCGGCGATTTGCATATTCGCTTACGTCGAGCACAGGGCTCGTTACCGATTCCGAGTGTTTTACATCGAGAATGCGATTCAAAGGCAGAATATAATATTCAATCCAGAAAGAGGCTTTCTGCACTTTTTCACGGTATTCAATACGATCGAGGTTCGATTTCAATTCGCGCGTTTCTGCCAGCAAGCGGAACGTGTTTCGTTCAACGAGGTCCACG
>JBJTRD010000300.1:0-11237 GCA_046075945.1 Flavobacteriales bacterium | reverse complement strand
TTGCGGAGGAAGCGCCGTCCAGGTAGTGCCGTTCGCGCTACCGCCAATATTTGTTTCGTCATCGAGAAGGGTGTTTTCGCCAATTGCAACTATTCCAAATACAGTATCTCCCAGGCAGGTGTATATGTCAGTCATCCCTGTATAGGTAGGAGATGTGCTCACCAGAATCTGAAGCGGTTCTACGTTCAGACTTTGGCAGCCAATGGCATCATCGCCCAAGTTATTGTCTTCTACGGTAAGTGTTACAATGTATTCTCCCGGCTCCGTGAATGAGTGCGTAATGTTGCCCGGACCGTTGTTGGTAGTAACGGTGCCATCATCGAAATTCCAGATATAACGTGTTAAAGTAAAAGTCGGCTGAGCGAATGAGCCGTTGTCGCCAAACGTTACGGATTCGCCGAGGCATACATTAACGGTCTGTAAGGCGGGATCAACCGGTTGGGGACTAACAATCTCCGATGCTGCAATAGGATTGGCACAGGGGGTAGTGCATTGAATAGCGGCCTCAAAACCAGGGGATCCGGCATTAGCTGCACCATTTGCTGAGAAAACAAGTGTCAGGCAGCCGGAAGTATTGTTCACAGTTCCGGTTACTTGAAGCCCTTGGATTGAATTCCCTGTGTAATCGCCTAGCGAGGGGGCCGCGGTGCTGTTACCGTCATAAATGCTCAGATAATCGCTGTTATTCGCATTGGGACTGGTCTGCAAGGCAAATGCACTAAACGATAGCTGAACAACATCCCCCGGTGTATCCGGGCACAGTGTCAACGTGTAATCTGTATCGGTGTAAGGCCCCCCAAAGCCATCATCATAAACATTGAAACCATCAGAGACGATTACATTTCCATCGCCCATACACACAAAGCCGGGTGTTCCGCACTGTGCAAATGAGATCTGGGAGACAAGTAATAAGAGAAAAACGAGGCTGGTATTTTTCATGTTTGGATTCGGCGAAAACATATTTAAGACACCACCAAGGTAATAAAGTTGCACGACAAGAAAAAAATCGTAGAACCTAGCGGATGAGAATGATTGATCCTGAGTAAAACACCTCCTCGTTTGAATCTTCGGCAACCAATTTTAACTGCCAGTTGAACACGTCGTTTTGGACGTAGTAATCCCCTTGCCCCACGTTACCGGTCCAGGGTTCTTCAGGGTTTTCGGTGAAAAATACCCGGTCGCCCCAGCGGTTGTAAATGCTCAATTCATAAGTCTTTGTGTCAAACCCACGAATGACAGGCTTCCAATAGTCATTGTCGTTGTCGTTGTTCGGAGTAAATGCATTGGGCGCGAAAACTACATAGTCAGCATCCATGTAAATGCTTCGGCAAGTTGTGTCCCGACATCCAAAATTATTGGCAGCGGTTAGGCAAATCGTAAAGTTGTCGCTGGTTTCATTGGGGAATGAATATACCGGATGGATGTCTGTACTGATGTCGAGCCCACTGAAATTCCAGTAATAGGAGCTTGCGCCTGTTGAGTTATTGGTGAATTCTACTTCGGGCTGCAGAGTGGATAGGGAGCCGGGCGAAAGCGTAAAATTGGCTGTTGGATATGGGTAAACCTCAGCTATTTCCTCAAAAAATGCTTCGGAAGTGCACCCGTGCTCTGAAACGGCTGTTGCCGCCACGTCGTAAACACCGGCCTGATGAAGTTCAACATGGAGTGAATCACTGACAATTACGCCAACCCCTGTTATATTCCACACGATGTGGTCAATATGCTGACTTTCTTCTGAGGGATTAATTTGAAGATTGAGCGGCTGGCAGCCCACAACGGGTTCAGCATCTGTAATAAAAATGGGAAGAGGATTAACATTAACTTGACTGTATGCCGCCGCGGTGCAACCGAAATCTGTTTCGGCCTGAACACCGATGTAAACGGAAGCGGTAGGCTGTATGGTAGGGCTGTTTGCTGTAGGATCACTAAATAAATTGACCGGTGTCCAAATGCATGGATATCCCAATGCAGCGCTGAGCGATAAACTTTCGCCAAAGCACAGATCGTAGGAGGGGGCAAGGTTGATTCCCGGTTTGGGTTCAACAATAACCGAAACATTATCACTAATCGTACATACGCCATCATCAACAATAACGGTATAAATGACGGTGCTGGTCTGATTCACGTTGGCGGGGATGTTCACGGTTGGTTGTGGGCTTGACGGGTCATTAAGTCCTGATTGTGGCGACCATGAATAGGTGGCATTGGCGGAGGGCAATCCGCCCAGAGCCTGCATGGGGCTTCCGGCACACACATGCACATCGATGCCCGCTGTATAGTTAATTCCCATTTGTACATTGACGTTCAGATGTGCTTCATCGGCCGGGCAAGGGCCATTCGGTGCAATTCTATAGATATAAGTTCCCGATGAATTGGTGCCTGGATCGAATTCGGTTGAATTAAATGCTGATCCGTTGTAGTACCATTCACCCTCTCCCGACTCTGATTGAGGAAGTAAATCAACAAGTTCTTCCGGGCCGTCTGTGTAGCAAAATATTTGCGAAGCGTCAGCCCCGGCATCGTTGGGTGTAAATGTTACGAGATCGACCTGAAGTTGCTCAGCCCCGCAGGCAATAGGTTGTACTACTTCGTAGAAATAACTTTCCGTCCCCATAAAATCAATAATCACCTGGTTGGATTGTGTTTCGCCATTCTCATTTTGCCAGGCGCCAATACCGAGCGCCGCATTCGGAAGCAGATTGTTCAAATTAAACGTTGAGTTATTCCTGCAAACTTCTTGCGATAGAAACGATTCTTGAATAACGGGGTGAATCACTTCAATAATCAGTTCACCTTCCTGATCGGGGCAGGTGTTACCGGATGGGTTTACCACGTTCAAAATAGCACTTTGCAGGTTGGCAGGATTAAAAAGGTTACTCACAAGTGCCCCTGCTTCGTTCTCGAAGTAAACATCTGACAATTCGCTGAAATAATCTGATAAATTAATTTCATCTCCCAGGCTACATAGAAATATCGTTTGGCTTAGCGGGGCTGCTACAGCAGGTTGCACAAATACGGTGAAATTGGCCTGATCATCGGGGCAAGTTTGGGCATTAACCTGGTATATAAAATTGTAGGAGCCGGCAGCAGTCGGGGTGAATGAAGAACTCACCGGGCCTCCATTCAAGAGCCAGGAACCTTGGTTGGAGGCTGTTCCTGTTAGTAGACTATTGAGATTAAAGCCGCCATCCAATTGACAGATCGATGCTGTATTGTTTCCACCGGCGTAAACAGGGGCCTCTACACTAATACTCAAAACGGAGTTCCCCGGCGAACACCCGGCGTTTGGATAGTAATATTGATAATTGCCCCCGGGTTCGGTGGTTGGGTCGAATATCCCATCGACCGCTTCCCCCAAGCTATTCGTCCAAACGCCGCCTATTAACGGGGTGCCATTGAGCGCCCCCAACATATCCAGTCCACCACCATTGGAGCATACCTGAATGCTGCTACTCAAGCCGGAGGGATTGGCGTTGGTGTAATCGATTGTCAGTGTTGCTATTTGAGTAGAACAGGGTGCCGCAGAATTGATGGTATAGACATATGAACCTTCGGGCATAAAGGTTGGGTTGAAGATGTCCGTTCCTGCGGGGGCAACCATACCGATTGGGCCGGTCCATACGCCACCGTCAGCGGGCTCACCCTCCAACAGGTTCAACATATTGAAGGGAAATCCGTTTTGGCAAACTAGCACAGATGCAGAAAGACCCGCCGAATTCTGAGTTTGTTCATCCACAAACATACTCCTGAAAACCGGCTGACAACCCGGCAGGCCATCTATGAGATACGTAAATAACGCATCGTCCATGGTGGCGGGGTAGTACATACCACCCGGCACTACATTCAAATTGCTGTCATACCATTGACCTATTGTATCCGGTGTGCCTTGCATGAAATCAATCATTTCGAAAGGCTCGTAGGTTTCACAGATGACGTATGTTGTAGTTAAACCTGTGTTGTTTGTTTGAATGTAAACGCCTGAGGTAATTTCACAGCTTCCGGAAATGATGGTGTAAGTGTACCACCCGCTATTCATCTGTGAAGCGTTCAGGGCGTTCAAATCGGCAGAGGGGATGATTAATCCATTCGGACTGCGCCACGTCCCACCGGGAGCGAATCCCGCAATTTCCGCAGTGAGATCATATGGAATGGGAGTTCCATTTGCAGCAATATACGCTTCCTGGCAGAGTATTATGCGCTCGGCAGATCCGATAGTATTGGCTCCGGCAGGAATTTCAACATACTGATCACTTGTTGTACTGTTGGCATATTCCACAACGACATGAAATACCGATGGACAAAGCCCGGTAAGCGAAGTCGGTCCGGAAACATTTTGGCCCGACTCAATAGGGATGTCATCCGCGTTGAAAAGAGTGTAGCCATAGGTTTGCGCTTGTTGTGGACTGATTAGAATACTGCCGGTACATTCGCAGGGATCTGCAGATGAGGGTGTAATAGTGAATTGTGCTTGCGTCGCGAAGCATCGCGCAAGCAAAATGAAGGCGGTGAAGCCAACACGCAAAATCAAGATAGGTTTTTTGTCAAAATTCACAGTCCGAGAAGTTCAAAAGTAGGTCGCTGTTTTGCAAACACGTATCATTCTACGGCATGTTGTCAAAAAGGTTTTAAACAATATGTAAAGAAAAAAGCCGCGAAATTTCGCGGCTCTTTTGTTTAAACTATCAGTTTAGTTTTGGTTAAGGAAAAACGCTGAATGTTCCGTTGAAATATTGTTGTTCTTGCGTGAAGTCATTCGTGATGATAACCATGTATGTAAATTCACTTCCCTCTGCAGATTGCACGCCACTTGGCAATTTACCATCCCATCCTTTCTGTCGGTTGGTGGTTTCAAAAATCTTGACACCTTGTCGATCGTGAATCGAAAGCACAAAATCAACCTTACTCTTTTTGAGGCCCTGAGGCATAAACGCCCCTGATTTCATGGACCATTGACTTGACGCTCCTAATGAAAAGTCTGAATTTATAGAGATGTACTTAACCGCGCCATCCGTGCACCCTGCAGCATTTTTGGCATTTAACGCAATCATTTGTCGCCCGCTCGCTTTGAGACGGAAATGGGCTCCATCGGCCTCTACTGTTGATTCATTTCCATTGCTCCATTCGTACTGCGTGCCGCCTTCACTCAGGTTGACGATGCGCACTTCTGGTTGTGAAGGATCTGCGTTCACGAATTCCCATGTGAAATCGGCGTCGGGCGCAGCTTGAATTGTAATCATATCGTTGATTACAGTGGTGTTTATCTGACCGTTATCGCTTGTGATGGAAAGAGATACGTCATAATCTCCAGCCTTCGCAAACTTGTGGTTTGGATTCACCTCATCACTGAAGTGACCATCGCCAAAGTTCCATAAGTAACTACCGCTCTTAGGACCGTTGCTTGTTTGAAACTCCACTTCTTCACCTTGACACGCTTTGCGAACATTGCACGAGAAGGCTATGAGGTTATCGGGTTTGGACAATTTCGATGAAGAGGGCGTATCCGATGTTGGCGAACCATTTACCGGAGAAGAATTCGTTGGATTAATCGTTTCAAACTGGCGAACGGTATTGTTCGTTGCCGGCAACGTGCCGAACTGATTTTCGGAAAGGCTTGTTTGGTTTTGTGTATTGCCGGTCACATGCTGATGTGAAATTCCTTTTATCGTATTCGATACTGTTACGGCAAAACGACTATCGAGCGAGGCTTTCTGGGCGAAAGAAGGCGTATGTTGTTGACGGTAGAGCGCAAATACTCCTCCCGAAAGTACAAGAATGGTAGAAACCAGCGATACAATCCATACAGAGCCACCTGTCTTTGATATCCCCATCTGTCGCTGCAGACTTACCCAGGAACTATGCTCATACGACATTTCGTAGTTGCCCATCTTCTCTTGTAAGCTCTGCTCAAACCGCGATAAATTCTTTTTCATTTAACCTTATGCAAATTCTTAATCAAAAGTTTCTTCATGTTCTTCTTGGCCTTGGCGTAGTTGCTTTTGGAGGTTCCTACACTAATTCCCAACGCCTCAGCAATATCCTGGTGCGTATAATCTTCATACACGTAGAGATTGAAAACAGTACGATAAGCAGGCGTTAATTGTTGCATGGCATCAATAATCTGCTCCGGCGTAATGTCATAAATCTCCTCGTTCTCATCTGAATCATCCAAATCTTCCTCTGACTCGCTTTGCAATTGCTCAATATCATTTTGCTCTTTGAGCATAATTAAATCGTGCTTCAATCTGCGAAAGCGGTCGATGGAAAGATTCACCATTATTCTTCTCATCCAGCCCTCGAAAGTACCTACACCGGTGTATTTCTCGAGATTATTGAAAACCTTGAGAAAGCCTTCCTGCAGCACATCCATTGCTTGGTCGGAGTCCCTTGTGTATCGCATGCAAACGATTTTCATTTTTCCATAAAACATTTTGTGGATCGCCTGCTGCGATCGCCTGTCTCCTTTGAGACAGCCATCGATCAATGCCTGCAAAAGCTTGGTTTCTGCCACAAGGGTTATTGTTTAGACGAGGTTCCTAAAAAAGGGTTGCCCGTCCCGTTTTCAACAGGTTAAAAGTAGCTGATTTCGCTTAAACTTTTATTCCTATGTAATTTTGGGCCATGTCGAAGCGCGTAGTCATCGGTTTGTCGGGGGGGGTCGATTCCAGCGTGGCAGCGCATCTGTTGCTGCAGCAGGGATTTGATGTAATCGGGATTTTTATGCGAAACTGGCACGATGAGTCGGTTACCATTGGCAATGAATGTCCTTGGATCGACGACAGCAACGATGCAATGCTAGCTGCCGAGGCTTTAGGTATTCCTTTTCAGGTGCTCGACTTAAGTGCTGAATACAAAGAACGTATTGTCGATTATATGTTTCGGGAGTATCAACTGGGTCGCACTCCCAATCCCGATATATTGTGCAATCGAGAAGTGAAGTTTGATCTGTTTTTAAAGGCGGCAACATCACTCAATGCCGACTACGTAGCAACGGGGCATTATTGCCGAAGAGAGGAAATAAAAGATGCCGACGGAAAAACTGCGTATCGATTGCTCGCCGGCGCCGACCCGAATAAGGACCAGAGCTACTTTCTATGTCAGCTTAGCCAGCATCAACTATCGAAAGCTCTTTTTCCAATAGGCCATCTTCAAAAATCTCAAGTGAGAGACCTGGCGCGCGAAATCGGATTACCTAACGCGGAAAAAAAGGATTCACAAGGGTTGTGCTTTATAGGGAAGGTAAAGCTACCGGTTTTCCTTCAACAGCAACTCGAACCAAAAGAGGGTGAAATAATTGAAATAGAAGAACATGTGAATCTTGATTTCAAGGAAGGTGTAGACGAACTTGTTCGAATCACAGCAGCTCCTGTTTTCAATCCGGCTATGGGACGAAGGATAGGGATTCACCAAGGTGCTCATTTCTATACCGTAGGCCAGAGAAAAGGTCTTGGAGTGGGCGGAAAGGCCCTACCACTTTTCATCCTTGAAACAGATACAACGAGTAATCGAATTTATGTTGGACAGGGTGAGGACCATCCGGGCCTTCTTCGCAAAGGTTTGCGGGTTGACATGGGCGACATTCACTGGGTACGTGAAGACCTTCGAATGGAAATAGGTGATGAGCGTTGTTACTTGGGCAGAATCCGCTACCGACAAACGCTGACGCCCTGCAAATTGATTTTGCGTGCAGACGGTCTCTTTGTGCTGTTCGATGAGGTTCAGCGCGGTATTGCTGCGGGACAGTTTGTAGCTTGGTACGAGGGAGATGAACTCATAGGTAGCGGAGTCATTTCCGGTTAGGAGTGCAACCTTTGATGATAATTTCTTGTCTAATTTTCGAGGATTTTACTTTAACATTGTAAAATCGATTCAAGAACCAATTCATTCAATAATACCTATCAAACGATGAGAATTTTCTCCGCATTCGTTTTAACGCTTTTGGCGTTTACGCACGTTCTGCAAGCGCAAGTTCTACCCGGCTCCACCTGTGCCACTGCACTCCCGGTTGAGTGCGGCGCCGTTTACGCTACCAACACGCAAGGTGTTCCCAATGACAACGCAACTTCGGGTGCGTCGGCATGCTACGGCGTGGGTAATGCAGGGCAAATTTGGTATTCTTACACTGCCACTGAAAATGGAATGCTCATGCTCACCACTTGCGGCAGCTCGATGGACACGTATATTCACGTATACACCGGAACCTGCGGAAGTTTGAGCTGTTTAGCTCAAAACGACGATGGATGCGGCCTTCAGAGCTCGGTTACTATTGCTGTTGTTGCCGGTGAGTCCTATCTCATTCGTGCGGGTGGATGGTCGTCTAATTCCGGATTCTTCAATTTAAATGTTTCGTGCGGAGAATTGGTTGCAGGCTGCATGGATTCCTTTGCTTCGAACTATAACCCTTTGGCCAATGTGCCTGACAGCTCTTGCGTATATGAAGGCTGCACCGATCCTACAGCTTCTAACTACAATTACTACGCGACCGTTGATGACGGTTCATGTATTCCTTGGATCTCCGGTTGCACGAATCCATCGGCACTTAATTACAACCCGGAAGCGAACTACGATGATGGAACGTGTATTCTTGAAGGATGCACAGATCCAAATGCTCAAAACTTCAATCCGAATGCGAGCATCGACAATGGCTCTTGCACCTATTGTAACGGTGCGGGCAGCGTGATGGCTAACCTTTACATCTGCACTTTCTCGAACGGTAATCAGGTTGAACTTCAAATTGTAGATGATGCCGGAAATGAGGTTTATTACGCCACGGGTTTGAATAATAGTGCAATTGTCTATGCAACTATATGTTTGCAGCCGGGTGTTTGCTACACGGCCAATATGATAAACAATACGGGACCACTTGGCTGGTATAATGGTTATTTCTGGGTGAACGTGAATGGTGTTCAAATAATCAATGCGCAACCGCCATCAAATGCCCAGTTCGCCTCTGTTTCGTTCAGCATCGACGGAACGTGCGGACCAGTATTCGGTTGTACCGATGCAAGTGCGCTCAATTACAATCCGGATGCGAATATGGAAGATGGCTCGTGCATTTACCCAACAGTGGGCTGCACAGACCCTCTAGCTGTCAACTTCGATTCATTGGCTGTACAAGACGACGGTTCTTGTTTCTATATGAATGATTGCCTGGGTAGCATTGCTCAGTTCGTTCTTCATCCTGGTGTATTTGTAAACGAAGCTTCTTACATGATTGTGGATGCTACCGGTGCATTGGTTGCATCGGGTCAGGGTGAATCGACTGAATATGCTTGTCTAATGGACGGCTGCTACACAATTGCTATGTTCGACTCGTTTGGTGATGGTTGGGATGGCGGTGGCTATATGGATGTTATCATCGATGGTCAGTTGTATGGTTCATACACACTTGGCACTGGACTGAACTCAGGTTCTGCTTATTTCGGTGTCAATGCATTTGATTGTGTTCCGGTGATTCTCGGTTGCACCGATCCACAAGCGCTGAACTACAATCCGGCTGCCACAGAGGATGACGGCTCTTGCCAATATCCGTTGGAATGCACAGAGAACTTGCTCACTATTCAGATTTCAACAGCCAACTGGGGTTCAGAAATCGGTTGGAATTTGGTGGATGCTGCAGGCGCAGTGGTTGCTTCAGGTTCCGGCTACTCCAGCTGGGGCTGGTATACAGAGTATGCTTGTGTTGCCGATGGCTGCTATGAACTTCAACTCACCGACAGCTGGGGAGACGGATGGAATGGCGCATACTATATGATTTCTTCAACCAATAGCTACTACGAAGGTTCTCTTTATTACGGCTCAACGGCAATGGATATGATTGCTGTTAATTCTGCCTGTGGTGAAGTACCCGGATGTACCGATGCTGATGCATTGAACTATAATCCACAAGCGACTTTCGATGATGGTTCATGTATCTACAATCCCGGTGCAGGCCCAGGTTTCGATAACGGTCTGGATATGGACTTTTCACTATTCCCGAACCCAACCAATGGCGGTATGGTGGTGAATGCTTCTTCTATCGATCCGTTGAAGACAGTTTACATCAACATCTATGGACTGGCAGGTCAACTGGTGCGTTCTGTGAATTGCGGCAGTGGTATGAACACCTTGCAGGTACAGCAAGACGTGAGCGACTTGAATGCCGGTTATTACCTCGTTGAATTGGTGAATGGAACCAATCGTGAGGTGAAGCCATTGATAAAGCAATAAAAGTAAACGATACAAAATAAAAATGGCCGCTCCGAAAGGGCGGCCATTTTTTAGTCGAATGGATTTAAAGTTCTTCGCGAATCTTATACTGATTGCGCGTGGCTGAATTGCGCGTAATTATTTCACCCAGAAAACCTGCAAGGAAGAGCTGAGTGCCCAGAATCATCGACGTGAGCGCGATATAAACACTGGCCTGATCTGCAACGAGTGGCGCCTTTGTGTGCCACACATATAGATGCATGAATTTCTGTAGAATGAGATAGGCTGTTAGGCCCAATCCGATTACAAATGTTGTTGCGCCAATAGTTCCAAAAATGTGCATGGGGCGCTTACCGAATTTGGAGATGAACATGATGGTCATCAAATCGAGCGGGCCGTTGATGAATCGCTCCAATCCGAATTTCGTCGTTCCGTATTTGCGAGCCCGGTGCTCGACTACCTTCTCTCCAATCTTTTTAAAACCTTCCCGATGGGCTATGACCGGGATATAGCGATGCATCTCTCCAAAAATTTCAATGCTCTTCACCACGTCAATTGAATACGCCTTTAAGCCACAATTGAAGTCGTGCAGGTAGATGCCACTCATGCGTCGCGTTGCCCAATTGTAGAGCTTGGTAGGAATTGTTTTAGAAAGCGGATCGTGTCTCTTCTTTTTCCAGCCACTCACCAAATCGAATCCTTCAGAAGTAATCATGCGATGCAATTCAGGAATCTCATCGGGTGAATCTTGTAAGTCGGCATCCATTGTGATGACCACATTGCCGAGGCATTTGGCAAAACCGTTATGCAATGCAGCACTCTTACCATAATTGCGCTGAAAGCGAATGCCGTGTACTTCAGAATGTGCCGCACGCAGTTGACCAATTATTTTCCATGAGTCATCTTTCGACCCGTCGTCAATGAAAATGACTTCATAACTCAATCCCGCGCCATCGCACACACGCTTTATCCAGGCATGCAACTCAGGAAGCGATTCGGCTTCGTTGAGAAGTGGGATTACCAGCGAGAGGTCTATCATGCGTTTGTGAAAG
>JBJTRD010000299.1:0-3407 GCA_046075945.1 Flavobacteriales bacterium | reverse complement strand
TACAATTTCAACATTACGATTCCATCTGGTGTCGCTCCGGGAAGCTACCGCATGCGCGTAATAGCAGGGTGGGGTACCGACTGTTTCGACAATACAAGCACGAACGGATACGGGGCTTGTGGTTCGTATCAATATGGAAGCTTCCAGGATTTTACCATACAGGTAGTTGCTTCGGATTTGTGCAATGCTGCCGGAAATGTCATCGTATACGCCAACTACGATGGTGGTGCGCTCAACATCAACATCGATCAGGATATTCCTGATCTGCGCATAGGTATTTGTACCTACGAAGACTGTGTGGTCAATATCACGGGGGCTTATGCTTCGAATGTTACAGAGGTGATGTATGCAGGTTATCAGGGTAACAACGACAACTGCAACGCAGGTATCACATCGACTCTTATAAATGCCCCTGCAGGAACTACTACATCCATACTTACTGCTCCGCCTTCTGTATTGCCCGATGCAAATGGCTATGGAAGCATGATTTGCGCCTATTCCTGTGGAACAGGCAACCAGGGAGGTTGCAATACTGCTGAGCAAGTTGTGGCTTATTTCTTAAGTCAGTTCGGAGGAAATTTATATTACTACTTCACACAGTACAGTTGTTGGGGCGGAGTTTCGCATTCCATTTCAGAAGGAGGAAATTGTTGTCCGGGTGTAGTATCTCAGCCACCAACAGCCGTTATTGAAGTGAGCGACACACAAATTTGCGCAGGAGATTGCATTGTTGTGAACGATAATTCAAGCGGAAGCCCGGCACAATGGGCCTGGAGTTTTCCCGGAGCGACTCAGAGTTCATCTTCCTCCCAAAACCCCGGAGAAGTATGCTATGAGCAATCGGGTTCATATGTCATTACACTGACAGCTTCGAGTAGCTCCGGTTCATCAACCGCCACAGCAACCATCGAAGTAACGGCCTGTGCTGTTGCCGGCTGCATGTACCCCAACGCTTCGAATTACAATCCGGCAGCTACCATCGACGATTTGAGTTGCCAGTTCCCATGCACTGGTACCAACTGCCCGGCCGACCTCGATGAGAATGGAATCATCGGTGTCTCGGACCTTCTCTTGTTCATATCGGTGTTTGGAACTACCTGTCCAAATTGAGAACATGGGTGTTGTAAAAAGAAAAATCGAATATATTTCGCTCAGCCAAAAAACGATTTACGATGAAGAAGGTATTGTTTATCCTCGCCTGTGTAGCGAGTTTGAATGTGTTTTCACAGACCATGTTAACCCCTGGAGACATAGCTGTTATTGGTTTCAACGGCGACGACCCGGATGTAATTAAGTTTGTTAACCTGGTTAGCATTGCCTCAGGTACTCAAGTCAAGTTCACTGATAATGGATGGAACGGAACAGCTCTTACTACTGCAGAGGGCACGGATACATGGACGGCAGCCAATGACTTCCAGGCGGGAACTGTGCACACCCTAACGCCAACAACTGTTGCACTCGGAACAACAGGAGATCAAATTCTGGTTTATCAAGGCTTGGCTACAGCGCCTTCTTTCATTTTTGGCTTGAGCTCCAATCCATGGGTGACAGGCTCTATAAATACGACCACCTCGCGTCGTCCTGCAGCATTGACAGTTGGCTCCACAGCACTCGCATTTTCATCAGAGCGCGACAACGGTGCGTATACCATTGTTTCGAACAATGCACCGAAAGCCACGCTTCTCACATCCATCGCTAATCAGAATAACTGGAATAGGACAGATACACGCATTTCAACTTTTCCTGCGTGGACATTTAGCTTGGGAGGACCGGCGGCTGAGCCTACAACTCAGCCCACTAATCTTGTATTCAGCAACATCAAATCGTACAATTACAACCTGTCATTTTCGCCCTCATCACCGGCTCCAACCGGATATCTGGTTGTTCGCAGTGAAGGTGCGGCGCCGAATACAGCCCCCACCGATGGGGTTGCATACGTTGTAGGTGATGTACTTGGTAATGGCGTTGTAATGTCGGCCGGAACAGCCACTTCCTTCCTCCAGCGTTCCGTTGTAGCCAATACGCTCTATTACTATTCGGTCTATTCTTTTAATGGCACTTCTACCTCACGAAACTATTTGCAAACCTCGCCGCTAACGGGCAACGTCACCAGCGCTGCTACTATGGAAGGTACATACTTCAGCGCTATCAATCCGGCGAATGCAACCCTTATTACCGACTTGCAAAATCGGGTGCGATCGCCCTACACGAAAGTTTCATACGATTTATATGATGAAACCATGGTAACCGAGTTTGCTTCGCGGGAAGCGCCAGGAGGTCAGCGAAGCCTGACATGTATTTATTCAGGCCAAACACAAAACTACTCGGGAACATTTGCATGGACTCCGAACACTATTTTCAGTCGTGAGCATACCTGGTGTGTGAGCTGGATGCCGAGTGGTGGCGGCACTTCACTCAATGAATATGCAGACCAGCATCATTTATTCCCGGTTAACCAGAATAATGCGAACGTTGTTCGAAGTAACCACCCACTAGGTGAAGTGGCAACTCCAATCAGCACTTACTTGCTTGGAACATATGGATACGATGTAAATGGAAATGCGGTGTATGAACCTCGTGAAATTCACAAGGGCGATGCAGCGCGTTCACTGCTTTATATGTCGCTTCGCTATAATGGTGTGAATGGATTTAATTGGACATTCAACAACTTGAACTCTGCTATTTTGCCGGGTTTGAGTGAAGGCCCGCAAGATGTGGTCACGTTGCTTTCATGGCACAACAACGATTTGCCTGATCGATATGAAATCGCACGCAACGATTATATTCAGAGCATACAACAAAATCGCAATCCGTTTATCGATCATCCGGAGTGGGTTGGGTATATCAACTTCAATAATCTGACTTACCAAACTCCGGCGATGGCTCCCATGGTTTCGGGTGAATTAAAGTCGACAACGCAGCGAGTTAAGACAGAGATCATTGTATGGCCTAATCCAACGGAAAATACTGCGAATCTCACAATCGACTCTTCAGTGGATGATGTGGTGGAACTCACCATTATTGATCTTACCGGCAAGCAGTTATATGGCGCAAAAACTACCGTTACTGCGGGTACTTCAACCTTGCCGCTTGATATAGAAACATTGCCAGCCGGCTTCTACATTGTGCGGGTGAGCGGTCAACATTTGCGTGAAGAGGTGAAGTTCAGAAAACTCTGAGGAACCTTCTACTTCAACTTACGAGGATCGCGATACGGACGGTTGTCATCTTCCGAAAATTGACTAACGTCGACCATGTCGATGAATTCCCACTTGTCCTTTTTCAATTGAAGCATGCAATAAGATCCGTCGGGGCCATAGTCAGCATAGATCCCTTGCATCATAGGGCTTTTGGGTGACAAGTGGTCCATTACTATGCAATTCTTTTTCGGGTAGTATTTTACCGAT
>JBJTRD010000298.1:0-2481 GCA_046075945.1 Flavobacteriales bacterium | reverse complement strand
GGACATCCCTTTGTTTCACTTCATCAGGCTGAACATAATCCATACTTTCTACAACTACTTGCAGGGTATCGCAATGCTTTTGGCAAGCGAGCACTGCATCCACTTGCACAGGAATTCTGGCTCGATCAGTTGGGTATTCGTCGCGGTGCAGGCATGGCGGCATTTCAATCGCTTCGCACGCATGCCGCAGAGGCAGGCCCCATTCCTTATGAACGCGTCTTTCGCGAAGCGCTACCACTCGTTGCTGATGAGCCCGAAGAATGGATAAAAGTGAAGTCCATCCTAGAAGTCGCTCCTTTCCTGTCGCACGGTGAATTCATCCTTCGTTTTTTAGCGCAACGCGAGGTGAAAAAAATAGAAGACCATCGCGCGGAACTGGAACAACTCCGATTGATCTGGAAAGAATCAATCACGTTTGATCCCAACCCTGCGCTACCCCGATTGCAAAAACTCACGCAACTGGCACAAGCATCCGGTGATCTGCGTGAATGGGTGCAAGCGCTGCTGAATTATCACGCAGCCATCATGCAAGGCCGCGGCGGCAGTGCATGGGTGCAATTGCAAAACGATTCCACGCTGCATCATTTTTACGCTCCTTCCTTATCAGCGCAATACGCTACGATTGAGCGCTACATAGAACGCAAACCATGGCTTCACTCCTACTACCTCGACAGCCTGAAATTCATTCAAAACAGTTTGTAGCATGCAGTCAGGAATTCAGCTATACGCCTATTGGAAAAGTCGCATCGAGGAAATGGGGCGCATCCGCACCGCATGGTTTACGACCTTCAATCTGGACATTGGTTTTTTCGAGAAATACATTCTGAGTGCACTGCTTGGAATGGATGCGCGTAATATGAGCCGACCGGAAGATTATGAAGTCATCAGCAATGCCCTCCATGATCAAAACCCAAACGAGCACCTCGATGTGCGCGTCTTTTATGATGCGCGCGCCCTCGTGAGTACCGGCAAGCCGAAGCTGACTACAGTAGACCTTCACGCTATTGATCCACAGCTCCTCGACAATCGATTTGCAGGCGGTGTGTTTCACCCCAAGGTCGCTCTCTTCGAAAACGACCGCGGACAATTCTGGCTGCTTACGGGATCTTTCAACATGACGTTGAGCGGATGGGCGCGCAATCGCGAGTGCTTTTTCCTCCAGCCCATTGAAGATGACGAAAATGCCACCGCGGTTGATGATTTCTTTTCAAGACTTGCCAAGCTGAGCAACCTCGAATCCACCGCTGTATTGCAGCGATTGCGCAAACAGAAAAGCGTGATTGTTCCTTCGTGGAAATTTCACAGCAGCCTAAACGATAACTTTTGGCTCGATGCATTGCGCAGGAAAAATCAAACCGAGCAACTGCGCATTTGGAGTCCGTATTTCAGCGAGCACTTGAGCGATGTCATCGCACAACTGCGAACACGCGGGTGGAATGCCATTGAGGTTATTCCGGCTACCAACGAACTTCAGAAGATTCGAATCGAAGCTGATAATTATAAGACCGCCAATGAACTCGTTAATTTCATGCGTGAGGATGTCACCGGCCTTGATCCCGATGTATTCGTGCATGCCAAAGTGTGGCTTACATCCAATTCCGTTGCGATTGGATCGTGGAATATGACGCAAGCCGGGATGAACCTCTCGGTCGGCGGTGGCAACAACATCGAAGCGGGAGTAGTGATTGTACTAAACGCGGCAGAACGTCAAGCGATTGAAAAAACGGTAACCATAAGCGCACTAAATAACCCAACCTTTTGCGATGCAGGTGAACTAAGACGCGGATGAAACCGCAGTGTCCACACGCTCGCTTGTAATCGATATACTGCTCGATTGGGAGCACCGCCATGTTCGATTGCTTTCACCGGACTACGAAAGCCTGCGCACTCGAATCCACGCTACAGGCTCGATTACGATTCCGGGCCTTGGTCAGCTTCCCGTATCACACTGGAAAGAACCATTATCGATTCAGTCATTTGAAATGCGCTTCCTGAGCGATCGTTTCTTCACGGTAAAAGATGAACAAGGGCAAGTCGTTTATCAAGGCTACATGCGCGAGCGCGGACTGTCATTTCGCCCGGTGAACGGCTATCAAAACCTGAGCGATTGCATGATGAGTTGGATGGATGAAACACCCGAACGGCATAGCGAGTGGCAGGTGGTCAACTATTCGGGCGAAGTGATTGATGGCATCGAAACCAATCGAACCATCGATCTTCAAACACACAACTACCAAGGCTGGTTCAACACCTTCTATGCATTGGAATGTCTGAAGAAAAGTATTTCAGAGGCAAGAAAAAGCGAAGAGCGTGACGTGCGCCTGCGCAAGATTGGTCGTGTTGTACCCGGAAATATTTCGGAAATCAAAAAGCACTTAATGAATGAGCAACTAAAGGTCGATACGTCATTTTCGGAAAATGGTATTTACCTCTGGTTCATTGTTTCCAAGTTCAACACCATCATCGACTTTTATAATAGAT
>JBJTRD010000297.1:0-2606 GCA_046075945.1 Flavobacteriales bacterium | reverse complement strand
GATCTATTAAATAGCCTTAAGACGGGAAATCAAATCCATCGGATCACTTGCTGAAAACACGAAGTTGCCTGCCACCAGCACATCGGCACCGGCGTGAGCGAGTTTACCGGCATTGGCCTCGTTCACGCCGCCGTCGATTTCAATGAGAAACGATAGCTGACGTTCTTCGCGCAAATCCTTTAAATGCTGAAGCTTAGTAAACGTGTTCTCGATAAATGACTGACCGCCGAATCCGGGGTTGACGCTCATGATGAGCACCAAATCTACATCGGCAAGAATATCAGAAAGAACCGATACAGACGTGTGCGGATTGATGGCCACACCGGCTTTCATGCCTTCAGCTCGAATAGCCTGCAATGTCCGATGCAAATGAGTACACGCTTCGTAGTGCACAGTTAATACTTCTGAGCCACATTCTTTGAAGTCTTTGATGTAACGATCGGGGTCAACAATCATCAAATGCACATCGAGCGGCTTTGTAGCATGTTTGTGAATGGCCTTCACTACCGGCATTCCAAACGAAATATTTGGTACGAATACACCGTCCATCACATCCACATGAAACCAATCGGCCTGTGATCGATTAATCATTTCAATGTCGCGCTGCAGATTGGCAAAGTCGGCCGAAAGGATACTGGGGGCGATGCGGTAGTTCATGTGAAGTATTTGGTTACAAAAATCGACAATTCAGTTTTGGCTGCATACGATTTATGAATGAAATTTCTTATGATGAAGGCGGATAGGATTGTAGGGGATAGGATTGTAGGATTATAGGGAAGGGGCCCCTCCCTACAATCCTACTATTCACTTCTCCATCTTGAAAACTGCCTGAAATCTTCTTCAGATCGTGCATCATCACTCCTTCTTTTGAAATATGAATTATTTCGAACTCAACCTACTTGCCATGAAAACCAAAAAATGGTTTTTGATTGGCACTACCATAGCAGGCTTGTACCTGTTTATGAATTGAGCTTGAACCGCGACCTGTCAAATTCTAAACTGAAAAACGCTGAAGAAACCGCCTTCTTCACATGGAATTCTCTCCCCCTATTTTTTAATGAAACAACTCTTCGATAAGCATAATAAAATGTTTACCTGGTTTGTAGACGTCTGGTACTACATTGTGATGATTGTGTTGTTCATCGTGCTGGCGGTGATTTTTCTGTAGGGAGGATTATAGGGTTGTAGGGGAATGCGGGCCCAACTTTCAACTTTCAACCAAAGCCAACGCCATCACTTGCGGCAATACCAACGTCAAATCATCATTTACAACAACCTCATCAGCCCTTTCGAGAAGTTTTTCCTCCGGCCATTGCCTGGCCATGCGGGCGCGCACTTCCAACTCTGTTAATCCACTTCGCTGCATCACGCGATGGATGCGAAGAGTTTCCGGCGCAGTGACGACAATAATCCTATCGCATCCTGCATCGCTTCCACTTTCAAATAGAATGGCTGCTTCGCGGATAACCACTGTCGAGTGTTGCTGATTTTTCCATTCGTCGAATTTGCGAGCCACGCGCGGATGCACCAATGCATTCAGTTTTTTCAATGCAGCTTCATCACTGAAAACGCGTTCAGCTAAAGCCTTCCGATTCAATCGGCCATCAGAAAGCAGCATATCCCCACCAAAAATTTCAACCACTTCTGTCAATAGCGTGGGGTCCGATTCATAGATCGACAATGCCTCCCTATCGGAATCAAATACGGGAAAACCGAGCGATTCAAACACCCGGGCCACGGTCGATTTACCTGAACCAATTCCACCGGTGAGGCCAATAACTTTCATGCCCTAAAATTAGCAGATACAATTTATTTAACGTGCCCATTCACATCCTACCACATCATCCTGAATGCGCGTGATGCCTCTGCCATAGACAATCTCAATAAAACTAAACCGCGGATCGGTGGTAAGCGTGTAGTTCCCCAATCGAATAGTATCACCGAAAACATGACCTGTCGGAGAAAATTCGGCGCGGGTAAAGAAATAATCGTTGGTAGGGATAGATGATTCGAAGCCCACCTTTAATTCGCATGTATCCGCTTCGTTATCGATGGTAATCGTGTAGTTCAGCTGCTGCTCTTCCGCTGACAGCATATCGGACGACATCGAGCACGATGAAATACAATAGGGCTTCGAGCCTGTGCCTCCCACGCTGAATACGTTACGCTGCAATGTTCGCGGCTCCGTTTTGCTGTAACTGCCCGTGTTGAATACTAAACTGTCGCCATCCGTATTATAAAATACCAACCGACTTTCCTGCGGAATGTAGGCCGTTAGATTTTCACTGAAACCAGGACAGTCCTTCTTGTTGTTACAAGATAATAGAACTGCTATCGCTACTGCAAAGGCAATCCAATAACGTGTATGAATGAGACGATTCATACCATCAAAAATACATGGATAAAGAACATGGAGGGTTCCCGAGTTTGATACTTCTGCACATATAGAAAATCTCCCCAACACAGCTGAAGATTGAAGGTTGAAAGTTGGCCCTCGACTACGCTCTGGCACCGTGTATCTTGCCTATAATCCTACAATCCTATAATCCTATCCCACGTCGTAAATACGTTACAATCTGCCCTCCCTTCTTTGCGCAAAACAAAGA
>JBJTRD010000296.1:0-2243 GCA_046075945.1 Flavobacteriales bacterium | reverse complement strand
ATGCAACGCAGCATATTGATTTCATAGATGCTGGCGTATTTCTCTTCACGGAACAAATGTTCTTCTCCCTTTTTGCGCTCAGCAGACTCCATGGTGATGGCTTCTGCCGGACAAGCAACGGCGCACAATCCGCATGCTGTGCAGCGTTCAGCACCTGCTTCGTCGCGCTTCAACACGTGCTGCCCTCGATATACCGGAGCTATCTCGCGCTGAGCATCGGGATATTTTACTGTAGCTTTTCTTCTGAAGATATGACTGAAGGTAATGAGCATGCCTTTGAAAATAGCAGGCAAGTAGAGCTTTTCACTCCAGGTGAGCTCGCGTACTGTTACCGTTTTCGATCGATTGGTTAGTGCCATGGTGGGTTGGTATGCAGCAGTTTTTAGTTCAATTTTCCCATTAAATACATCACGATTCCGGTGATGAAAATGTTGGCCAGTGAAAGAGGCAACAACACTCTCCATCCCAAATGCATCAGTTGGTCATAACGGAAGCGAGGAAGCGTCCAGCGCACCCACATAAAGATGAAAATGAAGATGACGATTTTCGCGAATAAGGCTACTGTTTGAAGAATTGCCAGCGTGTTGCCATCGAGACCTAATTCATGTTGAAATGGGAAGTTGTATCCACCCCAGTAAAGAGAGGCCATCACTGCCGAGCTGATGAACATGTTGATATACTCGGCAAAGAGGAATAGACCAAGCTTCATTGAAGAATATTCCGTGTGGTAACCACCCACCAATTCGCTTTCGCATTCAGGTAAGTCGAACGGTGCACGATTGGTTTCTGCGAACGCGCAGATGATGAAGATGAGAAACCCTAATGGCTGGTAGACAACGTTGGCCAGGCCTGCATCTTGCTGTCGTGATATTTCTCCAAGGCTCAGTGTGCCTGTCATCATTACAAGTGCAATAAGTGCAAGGCCCATAGCAACTTCGTACGAAATCATTTGTGATGAAGCACGCAGCGCACCCAACAACGAATATTTGTTATTCGATGCCCAGCCACCAATCATAATTCCGTAAACACCGATGCTCACAACTCCGAGCAGATATAGCAGGCCTATATTGATATCGGTAATTTGCATTGGGTAGGTCACACCATCGATTGTGAATCCGCTACCCCAGGGAATCACAGCGCCGGTCAGACACGCTGTTACCATGAAAAGGCAAGGGCCCAAAATGAAAAGAAAGCGATTGGACTTACCCGGAAGCATTTCTTCCTTCATAAACATTTTCACTCCATCGGCGATGGGTTGAAGAAGCCCCAGTGGCCCGGCTCTATCGGGACCTACGCGGTCCTGGAGTATTGCTGCCAGTTTGCGCTCACCCCATGTCATGTAGGCTGCCATTCCCAGTGAAACGACAAAAACGATTACACAAAGGATGAGTTTATAGATAAGCATTGCGTCCATAGTAGTGCGCTGGTTCTTGTTCTTATTGATTGTTTGGGTCGAGTGCTCCGTGTCCGAGGTTTACTTTGTCTCCATGCGGCAACGCTTTGCGTTGGCGGTCAATGTCGGTCTTCAAAGCTTTGAGGCTTTCGTAGTGGTTGGCTGAAATCACCGAATCACGATCGATGTGCGCCGGACCTTCAATGGTCCAGTCGCTGGTTTTCTTTTTATCGAAGCGACATTCATTACAAATCCAGTCGGTTACTTCGCCGAACTGATCGCGACGGCCGGTAACACGAAGTACTTCTTCTCCTTTATACCACAGGCGCACGTTGCCTGAGCATTTCGAGCAGTTGCGGTGCGCATCCATCGGCTTGGTGTACCAAACGCGACTCTTGAAGCGGAATGTTTTGTCGGTGAGCGCTCCTACCGGGCATACATCAATCATATTCCCGGAGAAGTCATTGTCGATAGCGTTTTGAATGTAGGTTGAAATTTCAGCAACATCACCTCGGTTGATAACGCCGTGAACGCGTCCATCGGTTACCTGATCGGCTGTCTTCACGCAGCGATAGCAGAGAATGCAGCGGTTCATGTGCAGTTGAATCTTGTCGCCAATGTCGATGCGTTCAAATTCGCGACGTGGAAACTCATACCGGGTTCCGGCTTTACCATTTTCGTAGGCCAGGTTTTGCAAATCGCATTCACCGGCCTGGTCGCACACGGGGCAATCGAGCGGATGGTTGAGAAGCAGAAACTCCACAACACCTGCACGTGCCTCCAGCAAATCGGGCGAGGTTAGGTTTTGCACTTCCATGCCATCCATCACAGTGGTGCGGCATGAAGCCAC
>JBJTRD010000295.1:0-3171 GCA_046075945.1 Flavobacteriales bacterium | reverse complement strand
GTGGGTTCGATCCCCATCGATCACCCTAAAAGAAAAAGGTCCTGAAAAGGACCTTTTTTATTTCAATAATTCCGGGTCTATGCCATTCACGAATTCTTCAAATACGCGTGCTTGCGATGCCGATGCGCTACCCGAGAAACCTGCGATATCGGAATAGGCGATGGTCGCGTTGTAGGCTTTCAGCATTGGACCGGCCAGGGGCATATAGCTCCAATGCCAGGCCTCTTCTTCATATCCTGTGCGACCGTTTATTTTGGACGTATAGGTTTGGCGATAACCATACTCGGGTGCATGCGCAGAAAGCCATTGGTAAATAAGAAGGCCTTTTCCGCTGAGAAAGTAGGAGGGCTCCACACTGTTTAGGTCTATATCTGTACCCCAATGGTGCCGGCTTGTGCCGGGCATGCTGCTGAACTTCATGATGTCTTGGATCCGATCGAGATCGGGCTTTCCTTCATACTGTGGCCGTTTCCATTTGCGCTCCCATATCCCTTTCTGCGCATCGAAATTGCGCGTGGCAGAAACGATCATCAGTGTGATTCCATCTTTCTTTGCCGCGGCATGCATTTTTTTAAAAGCTTCATACGCTTCCTTGCGCATGTACATCGATTCTTTTGTGGCGAATGACAATGCAATCGCCTCGAAGGATGGATGGTTGGACGGATTGATACGCCCCAACAACTCCTCTTTAGTAAAGGGAATTACTGAATCGCAGCTGAGTGGCAGAAAGGAATCTGCATTCGCAACAAGCGGCGTGATAGAAGTCACAGCCCAGAATAGTGCAAACAGCAGACGTGAAATCATCAATGAATGCCTTTCGAAGCCAGGTAACGCTCTGCGTCGAGCGCTGCCATGCATCCTGTACCAGCTGCTGTTATTGCCTGACGGTAGGTTTTGTCGGCAGCATCTCCTGCAACAAAAACTCCTTCAATATTGGTTTTGGATGAACCCGGAACATTCAAAATGTAACCGGTCTCATCGGTGTTGATCCACGGTTTAAAAACATCCGTATTAGGTTTATGTCCAATGGCCACAAAGAAACCGGTGGCTTGCAGTGTGCGAAGTTCACCGCTCACGCGATTTTTAACAACCACTGCTTCTAGTCCATGCTCGCCCAGCAAATCGTCTGTTTCCGTATTCCAAAGTACTTCAATGTTGGGCGTGCTTGTGACGCGGTGTTGCATGGCTTTCGATGCGCGCATCTTATCGCTGCGCACCAGCATGTATACTTGTTTGCAAAGCTTGGCCAGGTAGGTTGCTTCTTCCGCTGCAGTGTCGCCGGCGCCTACAATTACTACATCCTGATTGCGGTAGAAGAAACCATCGCATACTGCACAGGCGCTTACTCCGCCGCCCATTTCACGAAGGCGGGTTTCGTTCGGCAGTCCCAGCCATTTGGCGCTTGCACCGGTCGAAATAATGATGGAGTCGGCTGTCATGGTGTGTTTACCATTGTCTATTTCTACCCAGTGTTTTGGCCCGGTGAAGTCGACTTTCGTAATCCAACCGCTGCGAACATCGGTTTCAAAACGAACTGCCTGATTCTTCAAGTCGGCCATCATTTCGGGACCTTTCACGCCTTTTGGATACCCGGGAAAATTATCTACTTCGGTCGTATCCATCAGCTGCCCGCCGGGCTGAGCTCCCTCATACATCACCGGTTTCATATCGGCACGTGCAGCATAAATGGCTGCTGTGTATCCTGCAGGTCCGCTGCCTATAATGAGGCACTTCACATGTTCCTTGGCTTCCATCATGATTTTAATTTGGACTGCAAATATATCGGAGGCAATCGCTACACGAATTTGATCGGCCAAGACATCTGTTAATTAGGCTTAACTTCAATCTGCTATCGGATTAATGCGAATGGTCTTAGTTTTACGCCATACATGAAGCGCATATTCTCACCGGCTACCCGTGAAAACATTCGAATCGCCTGGCTGGCCATTGGCAGCCAGCGGTTGCGTGCGGTAATCACCGTTAGCATCATAGCGCTTGGTATTATGGCGTTGGTGGCTATGATTACGGCAACCCAGGCACTGGAAAACAAGGTGAACAAGGAGTTTGGTCGAATGGGCAGCAACACGTTTACTATGCGCGCAGGTAGCATGGGTGGACGACAAGGGCAGGCTGAAAGGGAAAATCCGCCGGTAACCTTTCAGGAGGCTTCTCGATTTACCAAGGAATTTGATTACCCCGCCGTTGTGTCGATGACATCTCTTGCGTCGTTCAATGCCACGCTTAGGCATGGAAGCGTGAAGTCGAACCCCAACATCCGTGTGCTAGGCTGTGAGCCAAGCTACCTCGAGCTTTCAGGCTATGAGCTGGAAGCCGGTCGCAACTTTAGTGAGGGCGAAATGGAGGATGGTGCCAACGCAGTAATAATTGGAGCGGATGTGAAGAAGCAGTTATTCGAGAATACTTCTGCTAGCGGAAAAGAGCTTTTTATTGGAAGCTACCGCTACCAGGTAATTGGCGTGCTTAAAAGCAAGGGCAATACGTTCGGTATGTCGGGCGACAATCAGTGCTTCATACCGGTTTCGAATGTTCGAAAGAATATGGCAACTGCAGAGACAACATACAGCCTGAATGTGCGGGTAAAGGATGTAACCACTATAGACCTCGCGATGGATGAAGCGCGCGGTCTCATGAGAACCATTCGGGGCAACATGCCCGGCGATGAAGATTCATTCGATATGTTCAAGAGTGATCAGATGGCACGCGACCTCAACGACCTAACAGCGAATATCACTATCGGTGCATCCATTATTGGTGTAATAACGCTGCTGGGCGCTGCTATCGGATTGATGAACATTATGCTTGTTTCCGTAACAGAGCGCACGCGGGAGATTGGTACTCGCAAGGCTATTGGCGCGTCTTCTTCTACGATTCGAGCCCAGTTTTTAATTGAGTCGATTATGATAGGTCAGCTGGGTGGAATCGTAGGAATATTTCTGGGAATAATGGCAGGCAATGTTGTTTCACTGGTCGTTGGTACGAGCTTCACGGTGCCATGGGCCTGGATATTCCTGGGCGTCACCATTTGTTTTCTCGTAAGTGTAGTGAGCGGCTATTATCCGGCAAGAAAGGCCGCACGGTTAGATCCGATTGAAGCACTGCGTTACGAATAGCCTATTAAATTCCTTCGATTTTCTTGATGCGGGTGAGTTC
>JBJTRD010000294.1:0-5054 GCA_046075945.1 Flavobacteriales bacterium | reverse complement strand
GCCTTTATTACGAAACCCTTAAGCACAATGGTGATTACCCGATTATTGGTGTAAATACCTTCCTTTCGTCAAAAGGATCGCCTACTATTTTACCCAAAGAGGTTATTCTCGCGACAGTTGACGAAAAGGAATACCAGATTGAAATGTTGGGCAACCTTCACAAAGCGTCTGGTAATCAGGGCGATTCGGCTATAAAAAGTTTGCAGCAAGCCGCTATTCAGAATAAAAACATGTTCACCGAACTAATGGAGGCTGTCAAGTTCTGTTCTTTGGGGCAACTTACAAAATCAATGTTTGAGGTGGGAGGGCAATACCGTCGAAATATGTAATAGAGAGGAATGCAACTCTTTGCATCCATTTGTTGTTATAGATAAGCATTTATCCAAAAATCCAAGATTACAAACCTTGAAGTTGTATTCACACTGACCACCCAACGGATTGAAACCTGCCCTGATTAATACCATTCGTAAAGTTCTGATGAGCTTAATCGTGTGCATGGGATTTTATTCAGCGCATGCAGCACATATTGTGGGGGGAGAAATTTATTACGACTACCTTGGCAATAATCAGTACCTCATTACCCTGGTAGTGTATCGCGACTGCGAGTCTACCACCCCTTTCGACGATAACGCCTCATTAGGTGTATTCGAAACGGCTAACGGGGATTTGTATGATAGTTTCAACATGAGCTTAGGAAATGCAGATGTTTCCAACATGCCGCCCATCTTGCAGAATCCCTGCAATTTGCTTCCCCCGCAAGTATGCATTGAACAGGCAATTTACACCATAACCGTAACGCTACCGCCCATCTCAGGAGGCTATACCCTTGCCTATCAGCGATGCTGCCGGGGAAATGGAATAGATAACTTGCTGGTAGACCAGCAAGGCATGACCCTCTCCACCACCATTCCCGATGCGGAAGATATCAATGGTGGCACCAATAGCTCGGCACGCTTCACAGATCTGCCTCCTGTATCTCTCTGCCGAGGTTCAGAATTCTACTTTGACCATGGAGCCACCGACCCGGATGGAGACGAGTTGGTATATTCTTTTTGCAATCCACTCAACGGGGCGACGGCTGATGCACCAATGCCCTCTCCTCCCGATGGTCCGCCATATAATTCTATTTTGTGGGGCAACGGTTTCAACGCAAATAATCCAATTACAAGTTCACCTCAATTTAGCATCGATCCCCAAACAGGCTTCATAACAGGAACTGCCTCTCAAATTGGCGTATACGTAATAGGTGTTTGTGTGAGTGAATACCGCGATGGTGTGCTGGTAAACACGGTGTATCGCGACTTTCAATACCGTGTCATTAACTGCGCATCGAGCCAGGCCGACTTCCCTACCCTGGAAAACTCATCCTACGAATCGTGCACAGGTCTTGTGGTCAATTTTGATAACACTAGTACAGCATCTTCCAATACAACGTATCACTGGGATTTTGGTGTGCCCGGGACAGACACGGATACCACTAATGTTCTTGAGCCTACATTTACTTTTCCGGGCCCCGGAACATATTTAATTACGCTAACCGCCAATCCGGGATGGCCCTGTGAAGATGTGGTGCAACATGAATACACGGTATACCCTCCCGTCGTTCCAACCATTACAGTGGGGTCTTACGAGTGTATCAATTTGCATGATACCTACGATTTCACGGTCTCTGGTTCATATTCTACTCTTGCCGACATTAGCTGGAATTTCGGAGCAGGCGCGAATCCGGCCACGTCTTCGAACGACAACCCAGCCAACGTTCAATTTACTGCAAGTTCTGCGTCGTGGACGGTAATCGTTCAAGTGGAAGAAAATGGATGCATTGGCACCGACACCGAGACCATTCAAAACGCTCCTGATGCCGTAGCATCTATCGAACCTCAGGATGTTTTTTGCAACGGCCTCACCTATGATTTCTCAAGCAATTCGCTCAATGCCACCTCGCATACATGGGATTTTGACGGATTGGGCACCGAAGACTTGACCGATATAATGCATCCGACATATCAGTATATCACAGGCGGCACCTACCAAGTAAGTCTTTATGTGACCGGTACCAATTCATGCAACGACACTTCGACGGTAACATTCAATGTTGCTGAAAGCCCAGAGCCATTCTTTGAACCGCAACCCGCTCAATGCTTGGCCACGAACAGTTTTAGCTTCGAAGCCCAAGGGGAAACAACATTGAACCCTCAATATACCTGGAGTTTCGGGCCCTATGCAAATACTCCGAGTAGCAATGCTGCACAGCCCGCGGGAATAACGTTTGACACTCCCGGTTATCACGACGTAACCCTCACGATATCTGAGAGCGGTTGCACGGCATCGTATACAGACTCTGTGGGGGTTGCACAAAATATACTTCCGAATTTTCAGGTTGAAAGCGTTAGCGGATGTCCGGGGCTGGTCGCTCAGGTGGTAGCGATTACAGAATCAGTTGTGCCTGTGAATTATATCTGGAACTTCGGCAATGGATTCGAATCATCTCAAGGAATAACGGTACAGACATACGATATGCCGGGTACCTATTCAATAACAGCAACGGCATTTACCAACGAGGGTTGTTACGATAGCTTAACCATTACCTTCCCGAATGCAGTTGTTATTTACCCGAATCCGGATCCTTCCTTTACAATTGACCCTCAGGTGATGGATATTTCCCAGGCCGAAACACATGTCACCAGTTTGTTTGAAGGGGGCACTTGTCAATATTTTATGAGCGATGGCGGAGAGATGAATGAATGTGAGTTCGACTATAGCTGGACTGCATCCGGATTGCAGACAATTACACATTATGTCACAAGTCCCGAAGGCTGCACATCGTCAACAACGGGCGAGGTCATTATTCAAGGCTTTACTTTTTATGCTCCTACTTCGTTTACTCCGAATGCCGATGGTATTAATGATTTCTGGTTACCTAGCTTCACCGGTGTAACTTCCATTAAACTCAGCATTTTCAATCGATGGGGTGACCTTATTTACTATTCCGAAGATCTTGAACGACCTTGGGCCGGACAAGTGCGCAATGGAGACCATTATGCGCCCAACGGATTCTACACCTACAGGGTTACGATAATAGACCTCACACTTCAATCGCATGAGTATTCTGGCACTCTATCCGTCGTCCGTTGACAAGTGTCAAGATTTTCCCTTTATTCAATAAGATCCAAATAAAATATTTGGCCATTCAAGATGCAGAATTATATTTGACTGCTAACACCTATTATCTCAACCGATTAAACGAGCCTACTTATGAATGAGGGTTACAAAGAAGATGTATTTTCTACATCGGTTCGTGCGGGAAAGCGTACGTACTTTTTTGATGTAAAGGCGACCCGTGGGAACGATCTGTTTATGACCATCACCGAAAGCAAACGCGTGGGTCATGAAAACGATGGCCCGGTTCACTATGAGAAACACAAAATTTTCTTGTATAAGGAAGATTTTGATGGTTTCGCAGAAGGACTGCAGCGCGCTATAGATCACATCCGTGGTCTTCAAGGAACAGGTGAATATCGCTCTGCTGACAGCAATAGAAAGCCGGCAGGTGAGCACGTAGAAAATGGCTCTCCCGATGGAGTCAATCAATCATCGGATTTCAATTTTGATGATCTCGGACACGATCATTGATTGAAAGCGTATTGAAATTTTGTATCTGTAAATAATACGGGCCGCATGTTGTGGCCCTTTTTGTTTCGTACACTTGTGGCTTTATGACAAAGAAAACAGGCTCATTATTTCTGATTCCCAATACATTAGGAAGCGGTGCTGACAAATATGCTTCGAAGTATCTGGTACAAACCGTTCACACCATCGATACTTTTATTGTGGAAGAAATTAAAAGCGCGCGCAGACTTTTAAGACAGCTAGGCGTCGAACGTCCGCTGGAGGAGCTCGATTTTCATTTACTCAATGAGCACACAGGAAATCAAGATTTGACGCCCTTACTGGAGCCTCTATTGGAAGGTAAACATGTCGGACTCATCAGTGAAGCCGGTGTTCCATGCGTAGCAGATCCAGGGAGTAACCTGGTTTCTGCCGCTCATACTTCGGGAATTCGAATCGTTCCTTTGGTGGGGCCTTCCTCTATTTTATTGGCACTGATGGCGAGTGGATTCAATGGTCAGCGTTTTTCGTTTAATGGATATTTACCCCGAGAAAGAAACGAACGCATCCGAAAAATCAAACAGCTTGAGCAACTCGCCTTCGGGGGACACACGCAAATTTTCATGGATGCCCCTTACAGGAACAATCAGGTGTTGGAGGACTTGCTGGCGAACTGTAAAACAGATACACTTCTTTGCATCGCTTCGAACATTACGTGCGATAATGAGCGCATCAATACAAAATCGATAGCCGACTGGTCGGCACATGCGCCTGATCTGAACAAAATGCCTGTGATGTTTTTAATCGGAAAACAGGTCTAACAAGAAAGGCCCGAGATTTTCATCCCGGGCCTTTGAATACATTTTCTCTTGTAATATCTTTTAATTCATCACCACCACCTTCTGCATTACATATTGAGAACCTACTGTTCCCTGCAAGAAGTAGAATCCTGTGCTGAGGCCGTTCACCTCAAAACTGAAGTTGTTGGAATCATTCAGTTTGATTTCCTGAATGACCTGACCGGTACTGCTCAACAACTGATACGAACCACCCTGTGCCGAGCGAATGGTGAACGAGCCTTGGTTGGGGTTTGGATATACGTCGAGCTCAGATACTCGCTCCTCCTGTGGCCCTCCCTCCTGCTCTTCCATACACGTCAAGAGCGCCACCGACTTGCTGCGTGCAGTGCTCTGTCCGCATGAGTTCACACTCTTCACCGTGACGCTGCCCGCCACCGTGCCCCACGTGCACGTCATGCTCGTGGTATTCGAACCGGCTGTGATTACAGCTCCTGTAGGAACCGTCCAGAGCTGTGTTACGCCCGTTACTGCCGGCGTAGTGAAGTTCACACCTACTTGATTCGGACATACACTGGCAGGGCCCGTAATGCTCGCAGGCGTTGCAGGCAAACGCGTGAGCGAAGCACTGCGTGTGGATGTTCCGCT
>JBJTRD010000293.1:0-2720 GCA_046075945.1 Flavobacteriales bacterium | reverse complement strand
CTCGCCATTTGCCATTCGCCATTCACTCTCTATCTTGCATCCACAAAAGCATCTCCATGCGTTCTTTCATTCTTCTCCTTTTTATCGCGTCTATTGCACGAGCACAATCGCATTACACTCCCCTCTATAGTGCCGATGCCGAAGGCAAACCTGAGTGGGTGCAACTGATGTATGCTCCCAATCCGAAATTTCAGGAGATCGTTGCGGCATATGAAGCATACTATAGCAATCATTCGTTTGAGAAAAATGAGGACACCCATTTCTTCAAGCATTGGGTAGCGCGTGTACGGCCGCATGTGCAGGCCGATGGGAGCATTGTGATGCAAACGGCCGAGGATCGCGCTTTGAATGAGGCTCATATTCTTGGTGTACAGGCGAACGGAATGCGAGGCGGCGGAGGGGATCTTTGGCATTACGAGGGGCCCATCCATCACGTCAACGGAGAGGGATCGCCCATGGAACCCGGCTTTCGTCACAGCAACGTGTACTGTCATGATCGCAGTTCTCAAAATCCGCTCGTGTTGTATTGCGGCACCGAGAGCGGCGGATTGTATAAGACAGTCGACGGTGGCGAGCACTGGCAGTATGTCACGAAGCAACTCATCATGGGCAGTGTTACCGCTGTTCGCATCAAACCGAGCGACGATCAAACAGTAATCATCTGTGCGGAAAACGACTTATACCGCACGACCGATGGTGGCATTACCTGGTCGGTCATAGGACAGCCTTCTTTTGTTTCACAAAACATTTCAGCGTGGGAAATTGCATTTGCACCGGACAACAACAACGTAGTTTTTGCGGCGACATCGCAAGGGTTATATCGCAGTGAAGACGGCGGAGATAATTTCACCGAGATACTACCGAATCGGTGCGAGGCCGTGGCATTCAAGCCCGGAGAACCGCAAACTGTTTATACCATACATTTCGATTCGAGTGTTGGCTATGCGCGGTTTTACACGAGTGTCGATGGTGGACAAACGTTCGCTCAGAGTATAACGGGCTGGTTCGATAGCACGATGGGTGATATCGATATTCTGGGCGGTCGACTGGCTGTAACGGAGGCCGATCCCAATCGCATTTACGCATGCCTGGTAGGTTATCAAAACGAGGGGTCCAGTGTCACAACCAATGGCTGGGTAGGTACATGGGTGAGTTACGACAGCGGCGCAACGTGGTCGCTACCACACGGAGTCATTGGAACGCCTTACACGGAGGATCATCCTAACTTGATGAACTTCCAGGGGAACGATGGAGACTATTCTCAGATTCACTACAACACCACGATGATTGCTTCGCAACTCGACGCCGATAAAATTCTGATTGGTGGTTTGAACTTATGGCAAAGCAATGACGCGGGAGCGACTTACGAAGGTGTTGGCGGATACATCGGTGGGATTTCCAATTTCCATGTGGACCAGCAGGAGTATCGCATTTACAAGACAAGCGAAACAACGGAAGAGATTTGGTTTAGTAATGACGGAGGAATTGGCCACTCGACTGACTTCATGCAAACGCACGATAATTTGAATCGTGGGTTGTATGCGGTGAATTTGTGGGGATACGATCAGGGCTGGAATGAAGATATGATGGTGGGAGGCCGCTATCACAATGGCAACATGGCCTATCATGAAAACTATCCGGAGGGCGAGTTTTTAGCTCTCGGTGGTGGCGAAGCGGCAACAGGCTATGTGAAGTACACCGATGAAAATCGAGTGATGTTCAGCGACATCGGCGGACGCATTTTGCCTGAGACGCTCGATGGGCAATCGCAGTACTTTGGGTTGGGCATGGCGCCCAATGAAAACTATTGGAACAATGCCAGTTCACGTGTGATGTTCGATCATGAATATTTCAATGTGGCGTGGGTCGGTCGCGAAAACAAATTGTATCGCTCGACTAACGGCGGAGGCTCTTTCAGTGAGTATTATGCTTTTGGAACTAACACCGCGAGTTCACTTTTCTGGATGGAGCAGAGTTATGCCGATCCCAATCATATGTATGTGCAGCAAGTGGTTGGCAACAACAGTCGCATCTGGCATTCGTCTGACCATGGTATTACGTGGGTACAGATAGATTTGCCACAAACATTGCGCTCTATTTCGTTTACACTTTCCGGAACGAATCCGCTTGAGCTGTGGATTTCCTATTATGATGGGAATAGCGGCAATAAAGTTTTTCGCACCGAAGATGCGGGGTTGAATTGGGAGAATCTTACAACAGATGCGCTTTATGGATTTTCACCCTGGGCTATCGCTCATCAGTATGGAACCAACGGAGGTGTGTACCTCGCCATGTTGCACGGTGTTGTTTTCTACCGCAACAACAGCATGAGCGATTGGGAGAGCTACAGCACCGGCCTGCCTGTTGGCACGGAGCCATTGCGCATTGTTCCGTTTGTTCGCGACAATGTGGTGCGGCTTGCAACATGGAATCTCGGAGTGTGGGAAGCACCGGCGTATGAGCCTAGTTCCTTGATTGCCGATTTTTCCGCGGCGTATGAAACATTCTTTTGTCCGGGCGACGAAGTGCATTTCGTGAATCACAGTGTGTGCTCAGCCAATGCAACTTTCGAATGGTCGTTTCCCGGTGCAACACCTTCGACCAGCACAGAGCCTTATCCGACGGTTGTTTACAACGCGCCCGGAACGTATGATGTAACGCTTACGGTGACCGATGGCAGCGAGTCGCAGACGGTGACCTATACCAATTACATTTCGAAT
>JBJTRD010000292.1:0-5071 GCA_046075945.1 Flavobacteriales bacterium | reverse complement strand
CACAAAAATAGTATCCCCATCCAATATCAACTTATCTGAGGCCGCTCTGAACGATGAGAAATAAGCAGCGCCACCTTCCATAGTGCAGGTGACTAGGAGAGTAATAATTAGTGGAACACACTTGAAAGACAAGACCGTGCTTTTTGCAGGGCAAGGTAGAAAATTACTTTTCCTTTTGGTCCCTTTCGTAGGTGGTAATTTTTAAACCCTTTCTGCTCCCCTGCTTCGTAGGTTCCTCCTTTTGGGATTCAGCAGTTGGTGCCGCCTTTTCGTCTTGCTTTTCCGCAACAGGGAAGGTCTCCTTCTGAATTTCCTCATTCTGAACCTCTATCTCCTTTTGAGCAGACTGCTTCTTAACCACTGCGGTCTCCTTTGCTTCAGTAGAAGCAGAGGCAGCACTTGGTTCCCCCTCTTTGGGTGATTGCGAACTTTCTTGTGTCAATAGAGGAGCGGATTCAATCATTTCATGTTTTGTTGGCTCCATGGGCGACTCCATCGCTTGCGATGCTTTGTCCTGTTTAACAATGCTCAATCCTGCCCATGCACCGAGGCCACCAATTATAAGCAGTGCATACCACATATTAAAACGAGTAACACTTAAACGGGTAAAATTTGACCACCACAACTTTTTGCGCATACCGGCATACACCGAAGCCGGAACTTCCGGGCGATGCTCTGACATCACGGAGCGCACGTGTGAATAAAAACGATCTTCAGACATGTTCTTTAATTTTTACTGTTGCAATATTTTTTAGTTCCCTTTGCAGGTATGTTTTGGCACGTGATAATTGGGATTTCGAAGTATTCACATCGATTCCCAGCATTTCACTAATTTCCTTGTGCATCATTCCTTCGATTACATACAGATTGAAAATGGTTTTGTAGCCTGCGGGCAACTTTTCAATACACTTCATCATTTCCTCTGCAGTAAACTCAAGGTCGTCGAATTCGAAAGGCTCCTCCTGAATTTTGGGAAGGTCGTCCACATCCATTTGATAAGCATGTTTCAAATTCCTCCTATAATTGGTAATGGACGTATTCACAGCTATTCTGCGCAACCAACCTTCAAAGCTGCCTTCAAAATTGTAGCTGCCTATGTTGTTATATATCTTAACGAACACCTCTTGCAGCACGTCCTGCGCTTCCATGCGATTGTGCGCATATCGTAAGCATATGCTAAAAAGGAGTGAAGAAAATTTCTTGTAGAGTGTATCCTGCGCAGCCCGCTGCCCACGAATACATCCTTCAATTATTTCCCTGATTTGGTCCATCTACGCTATTTAGACTGCCCCTCCAACGCTGGGGTTGCACAACGAGTAAAAATCTTTCAAAATTCCTTGCCACCAACACGCATCTACAATAAAAATGAATGCACATTGAAATTTTCAAGGACAAGGAGTTGGAACAGCGTATCAGCCTTAGTGAATTAAGTGCTTTACTTTATGAAAATCAAGGAAATAGATAAACTTAAGACTAAAGCTATTGTCCTGGGGCAGACCAAATGTATAGTCTAAATCGGATCCGTATGAGCTTGGAACAAAGCTATCAAAACCCGAAATATTGTTTTTCCATACCAGGCTAATTTCACTTCCCGGAGTGAAAATCCAGGTAAAGACCATATCGATCGTAAACGTGTTAAAACTCTGGTTGCTCCCAATCACATCTGAAGGTCTCATTTCACCGTCTTCGGTGAGTCCATAAAACTCATTGAAAACGGAATAACCCCAATAATGGCGAACGCGGGTGTTTAGCACTGCAAATGCATTCAGAGCATATTTCAAGGTGAGCACATTGGTATGCGACACTACATTCCTCTTTCCAAACAGTGGCTGAAAACTCTGTTCATCTTCAAAAGCGTAAGCAAAGCCAATATCATTTAAATGACTTTGATAACTGTAGACATACGTAAGGAACCAATGGTCGTTGAAACGAATTCGCGGAGCCACCCGGAAATTGTACCTGAACCGATTTCGGTCTTTATAGAATCCGTAACCGGTGCCCACATCAATCGCCAGCTTTTTGCGATAGTCGCTGCTATACCAGCCGTAAAACATCGCGTTCGTGTAGGTTCGAAAGTAGCGGCCCCATACACGTGGTTCGAAGAAATCGTTGCCGCGAATCGGATTACCATCGATGTCACACCCCCATGTATTGAACTTTTTAGTAGTGATGCCAGCAGAACCCTCAAAGGTAAGTGATGAAAATCTGCGCGGGGCATAAAGGTTCTCCCACATAATACTCAGATCACTCCACATGCGGTTAAACCGTCCGAATGGTTTGAAAATGCGATAGCCATTTGTGAGCCATGCCCCTATCGAATTGTTGGCCTGCAAAAAACCAAGATCAGTTGGATCGTAGGTGTCCGATTCCACCCACTGTCCAATACTGGCGGTCCAATTGCCACTGATTTTTTTTAAGGCAACATCTTCTCTGAATCCTGACGCATTGGGGCGGTTTTGTAAAAATTCGGGGCCAGTCTTCATGGTGTAAGCGCCACTGCCGGCAATGCTATAGGAGTTTGATTTATCGCGCAGTTCGAATGATGTACCTGTCACGTTTACATCGTAATCGCTGCCACTGCGCAGAACACTGGTGTTAATTAGAGAAACAAAGGAATTATTGGGAAGCACCTGATCGAATACGGTAACATTGTAGTTGGTCAAGGCGGAAGTAGTGACAGAGCGAATTTCACCGGACAACGTATCTTGCACAGTAGCTTCACTCGGGGCCGTAACGGCATTGAAAAATCCAATACCCAACTTATTCTTGTTTCTGCCCGAAATCTTCAAGGCATTGATAATCGGATCGGTGATTGGGTTATTGGTGACAACCTCATTTTCACCCAAACCTTTATAAGCATCGTAAAATCGGAGTGGCCGTTCAAAACCAATTCGTCGGGAGTAAAATAAATCGCCCCTGGAGAATAACTCCGTTCCTTCAGTAAAGAATTGACGATTATCGGCGAACTCGATTTCATACGCAGACAGGTTCAGAATTTGCTGATCGCTAATGGTCTGACCAAAGTCGGGGATAAGCGTGGCATCGAGTGTAAATGCATCGTTCAATCCAAGCTTCAAGTCCAGGCCATAGTTATAACTCCAAGCGCTCTGCGCCGGTCCCTCATCAGAACCTTCCGTGTTGTAGTATCCGGAAGCATATGGAAAAAGAAAAATTCTTCTAGGCGCATTGACGTCACGAATACCGCAGAGGGTTCCCATCTGCGTTAGAGTTCCGGCTACTGCAGGATTTACCCCTTTCCAAAATCCTCGCTGCCTGTTGCGGCGTATATCGCGCACAAAATTGATATTCCAGTTTTGTTCGACGACGTTGGGAAAGCGGATAGCAGCAAATGGAATTTTCATTTCAAGCGACCAACCATTTTCGACAATTTTCGCTTTCGAATACCAGACCGCATTCCAGGTGGCGTCATCGCCTTCATTATCCATGCGTGCGTCGTATTGCTCGCCATTGGGCGATGAGTAGAAAGCAAAACCATTCATGCCATCCCTGTAGCAACTAAAAACTACACCGGCGAAATCGGTATTGCAGTTTTTATCTCGGCCGCAGAGCTCATGCAGAATGCTATCAGGTGCCGTATCAAAACACATGATAGCTATGTAAACGGCATCTTCATGATAAAGAACCCGAACCTCCGTTTCTTGAGGTAATGGAATACCGGGTGTTGGCGTATTCATCACAAATCCATTCCCTATTCGGGCATTTTGCCAGCAAGCATCATCCAGCTGTCCATCCAGTTTTGGAACAACTTCTGTGCGAACGGCTTCGAGCGATTTGGCGTCATACTGAGCGTAAACACCGCTTCCTAAGGCAACAAGCCAACCAAGGGTGAGGCAACATTTGCAAAGCAGTGTTTTCATGATAATCGGGCTGCGAAAGTACGTTTCGACTGTGTTCACAAACAAAATCGCCTTCGGATGGTTTAAACAACGTGAAATTAGGAGTCCAACGAACTGATATCTCCGCGATATTTTCGCACGCCCGAATGAAGCACCTTTTATCCGTAATATTCTTAAGTCTATTCGCACTGATTCAAGCGTCCCTTGGGCAATCTAATCCTTCAGGAAAGAACTTTACCGTAAATGGAACGTTGCAAGATGCCTTGAGCGGTGAATACCTCATCGGTGCGGTTATTTCATGCCCCGAACTCAATAAAGGGTGTGCCTCCAACTTGTATGGCTTCTACTCGCTGACGCTTCCCGAGGGTAAGCACACCATACGCTTCAGTCTGATTGGATATGAGTCGCAGGACATTATCGTCGATTTGAATGAGGATACCCGCCTTGATCGCTTTCTCAATGCCCAACAGTTGGTTACCGGCGAAATCACCATAGAAGGAAATAAAAGCGATAACACGCGCAGCACCGATATTGGCAAGATTGGGTTGGAAATGGAACAGGTAAAGACACTTCCTGTTTTATTGGGTGAGGTTGATATACTGAAAACCATTACGCTATTGCCCGGAGTGAAGAGCAGTGGCGAAGGAAATGCAGGCTTTTATGTGCGAGGCGGCGGGGTTGACCAAAACTTAATTCTGCTCGATAATGCAACGGTATATAATGCCTCACACCTTTTTGGATTCTTTTCGGTATTTAATGCTGATGCAGTAAAAAATCTGGAACTAACAAAAGGTGGTATTCCGGCGAACTATGGCAGCAGACTCGCTTCAGTACTCGACATTAATCTAAAAGAGGGGAATCAACGAAAGCTTCATGCACAGGGAGGCATCGGCACTATCTCCTCGCGTTTAACCATCGAGGGGCCCATCAAGAAAGACACCTCTTCATTCATCATCAGCGCGCGCAGAACTTACATCGATGCCTTGCTAAAACCCTTTGTGAAACCAACTGCCAATGCATATGGCTCGGGCTATTATTTCTATGACCTGAACGCTAAAGTAAACTGGAAGCTTTCAGCTAAAGACCAATTGTATTTGAGCGGTTACTTTGGCAAGGATGTTTTCACTTTTAATAGCAGGGAGACGAATTTTAACACACGCATTCCCTGGGGAAATTCTACCGGTACACTCCGTTGGAATCGGGTTGTGAGTCCG
>JBJTRD010000291.1:0-5460 GCA_046075945.1 Flavobacteriales bacterium | reverse complement strand
TTGATCGCTACTTTTTCGTAGTCAGTTGTTTCAATCTGACGCTTCAAACGAACCTGCTTGAGGTTGAGGATGATCTCGGTTACATCTTCCACCACACCTTTGATGGTCGAAAATTCGTGATCCACGCCTTCGACTTTAATCGAAGTGATAGCAAAACCTTCCAATGAGGAGAGCAGGATTCTGCGCAGTGCATTACCGATGGTGATACCGAAGCCCGGCTCCAAAGGACGGAATTCAAACGATCCTGCAAAGTCATTGCTGTCTAGCATGATGACCTTATCCGGTTTTACGAAATCGATGATTGCCATTTATAGTGAAATTGTTTTATGAGGTTCTTAAAGACTATTACTTAGAGTACAATTCGACGATGAGCTGCTCTTTGATGTTCTCAGGGATTTGTACACGCTCAGGGTAGTTGAGGAATACGCCTTGTTTGTCGGCATCGTTCCAATCCAACCAATCGAATTTCTTGCGGTTAGCCAAAGCCATAGTAATAGTAGGCAATGACTTTGAACGTTCACGAACAGCAACACGGTCACCCGGACGAAGCTGATACGATGCGATGTTCACCACTTGACCGTTTACGGTGATGTGGCTGTGACCCACTAATTGACGAGCACCCATGCGGCTGGCAGCAAGGCCAAGACGGTAAACGGTGTTGTCGAGGCGGGCTTCACAAAGAGCCAACAGGATCTCACCGGTTACACCCGGACGAGCAGAAGCTTTCTTATAAAGATTTTCGAATTGACGCTCGAGAATACCATAGGTGTACTTCGCCTTTTGCTTTTCCGTCAACTGTACGGAATATTCAGATTGCTTACCGCGACGCTTGTTCGGGCCGTGTTGTCCGGGTGGATAATTACGCTTATCCAAGTTTTTATCCGGGCCGAAAATAGGCTCACGAAACTTACGTGCGATTTTTGATTTGGGTCCTGTATATCTGGCCATTGCTAATTGATTCTTGAGATGGGATTAGATTCTTCTTTTCTTGGGTGGGCGGCAACCGTTGTGAGGAAGTGGCGTGATGTCCACGATTTCCAACACCTCGATACCGGTATTGTGAATGGTACGGATAGCCGACTCACGTCCTGCACCCGGGCCTTTCACGAATACTTTCACCTTGCGCAATCCAAGATCCATTGCTTCTTTCGAAGCTTGCTCTGCAGCCAACTGGGCAGCGTATGGAGTGTTCTTCTTGGAACCCTTGAAACCCATTTTACCGGCAGAAGACCATGAGATAACCTGGCCGGTATTGTTGGTGAGGCTGATGATGATGTTGTTGAATGTAGACTGAACGTGAGCTTGACCCACTGACTCCACGAGTACATTCTTTTTCTTTTTCTTTTCGACTTTAGCCATTGTTCGTGTTGTTTGAGTTGAACCGAAAGGGGCTCAACCGTACGAATTATTACTTGGTTACTTTCTTCTTGTTTGCAACTGTCTTACGCTTTCCTTTACGGGTACGAGAGTTGTTTTTCGTGCTTTGACCGCGAACCGGCAAGCCCACACGGTGACGAACACCGCGGTAGCATCCGATATCCATCAAACGCTTGATGCTCATCTGCACCTCTGAGCGCAATGCACCTTCTACCTTCAGCTCTTCAGTGATATAACCACGGATTTTTGACAAATCGTCGTCGTTCCACTCCTGAACCTTCTTGTCGTAGCTCACCCCGGCAGTTTCTAAAATTCTGCGAGCGGTGCTGCGACCGATTCCGTAGATGTAGGTGAGACCAATTTCACCTCTCTTGTTTCTTGGTAAGTCAATACCTGCTATACGAGCCATTTATTTATTGTTTTTAGGGCCGACTGGTGCCGGACCAATCGTTTAACCTTGTCTTTGCTTGAACTTTGGGTTCTTCTTGTTAATCACATAGAGCTTACCCTTTCTGCTTACAATCTTGCAGTCGGCTGAGCGCTTTTTAATGGATGCACGAACTTTCATGTCTTTAACTTTTATCTGAATTGCCTCAGGCAATTCTTATTTGTATCTAAAACTAATTCTTCCTTTTGTCAAATCGTAAGGTGACATTTCCACCTTCACTTTATCACCTGGCAGGATGCGGATGTAGTGCATTCGCATTTTGCCTGAGATATGCGCTGTAATTATGTGGCCGTTTTCCAACTCAACGCGAAACATCGCATTGGAAAGGGCTTCGATAATTGTTCCATCGAGTTCGATGGATGTTTGTTTTGCCATATCTGTTTATCTCGTTCGCTTCGGGCCTGTTGTTATGTCAACAAGGCCTCTGCCTTTTCAATCAATTCAAAACTGGATAAAACTTCAGCTTTCTCTTTTCGCACCACCAGGGTATGTTCGAAGTGTGCGCTCGGCTTTGCATCGGCAGTAACGATGGTCCAGCCATCTTTCATCTGCTTCACATTGCGTGTTCCCATGTTGATCATCGGCTCGATGGCAATCACCAATCCCTCCTGCATCAACACTCCCTGACCACGTTTACCGAAGTTGGGAACTTCCGGAGCCTCGTGCAGATTCTTCCCTACTCCGTGGCCAACCAAATCCCGAACAACTCCATATCCGAATGACTCTGCATGGGCTTGAACCGCATATCCAATGTCACCTGTACGATGACCGGCGATGGCTTGTTCTATTCCCAGGTACAAGCATTCCTTCGTCACTTTCAGCAGCTGGCGCACTTCGGGTGAAATTTCACCTACGCCAAAGGTGTAGGCTGAATCCCCCCAATAACCGTCCTTCACCACACCAATATCCAACGAAACAATGTCACCCTCTTGAAGGAGACGTTCGTTGGGTAAGCCGTGAACTACTGAACTGTTGACACTGGCACAAATCGAATTGGGAAACTTGTTGTATCCCAAAAATCCGGGGTATGCACCGTGGTCGCGAATGAACTCTTCTGCTACCCGATCGAGCTCCAGAGTGGTAACTCCGGGGCGAATGCGCGTTGCGAGCTCCGCTAAAGTTTTTCCAACAAGTAAAGAACTTTGTCTGATGAGTTCTACCTCATCATCCGTTTTCAATACAGGTTTCTTGGACGACATTGTACCAATAAAACTGTATTACCCGGCGTAACCTGATGAGCTGATCGCTCCGGTATTTCTACCACGAACACGACCAGATTTCATAAGGCCATCGTAGTGACGCGACACCAAGTGTGTTTCAATCTGCTGAAGCAAATCGAGAATAACACCTACTGTAATCAACAAGGATGTACCACCGAAAAATATCGAAAACTGCTGTGCCTTGGTAAGACCAACCATCATTACCAATGCAGGCAGTATTGCAATTAAGCCCACAAAAATACCTCCGGGTAGCGTAATGCGCGACATTACCTCATCGATAAAGTCGGCTGTAGGCTTACCGGGCTTCACTCCGGGAACAAAGTTTCCGTTGCGCTTCAGGTCATCGGCAATCTGGTTTGGATTGGTCACGATGGCCGTGTAGAAGAACGTGAAAAGGATTATAGAGCAAAACAACAGGATGTTGTAACCCCAACCTTGAATATTGGTGAGGCTAGCCAAAATTTCACTGTCCTGGAAAGTTTCTGTGCTGCGCAGGTAGAGCGGCACGAACATAATTGCCTGAGCAAAGATGATCGGCATAACACCCGCAGAGTTGACGCGCAATGGAATGTAAGAACGCGCACCCTCGCCTTGAGGCATGTGCGAAGCTCCACCCATATTCATCTTCGCCATTTGAACAGGAATACGACGCACGGCTTGAATTACAGCGATGCATAGTCCTACCACAATGAGCAGAGCGAACAATTCAATAACGAAGAAATAGGGAGCCTGCAGTTTGAATTCTGAAATAAATCCTTTCGGGATATCCGAAATAATACCGGTCATGATGATAAGGGATGTTCCGTTACCAATACCCTTGTCGGTAATTTTTTCACCTAGCCACATCACGAACAATGTAGAGCAGGTAAGAATTACAACTGCAGAGAACAACCATGTAAAGCCTTCCGGATATGCGCCGGCAGGAAGCGTACTCTTGATATAACCGGGGGCCTGAACCAATCCGATTGCAATGGTGAGTGTGCGTGTGTATTGATTAATTTTCTTACGGCCGCTTTCACCTTCACGCTGAAGCTTGGTGATTGAAGGCACCGCAAGACCCAACAACTGGATAATGATAGAAGCCGATATGTAGGGCATGATACCCAGCGCAAAGATCGAGGCACGGCTGAAAGCACCACCGGTAAACAACCCGAGGAAGCCGAGCAAGCCTCCTTGTGATCCTGTCTCCAGCTGGGCAGAGTCAACACCCGGCAACACGATGAAAGAACCAACACGGTACACCAATAGCAATAGCAGTGTGTAACCGATTTTAGTTCTCAGCTCTTCATGATTCCAGATATTCGATATTTTCTGAAGAAAACTTTTCATAATGGTGGTTTAGAGAGTAGTTGCTGTTCCGCCAAGTTTTTCAATAGCAGCTTTTGCAGTAGCAGAGAACCCGTGAGCCGTAACGTTCAGTTTAGTTTTCAGTTCACCACGACCCAGCACCTTGATAAGGTCTTTCTTGCCGCAGATGCCATTTTGAACAAGCACATCGTGGTTGATTTCACCTGCACCGGTCTTTTCGGCCAATGACTGGAGAAGATCGAGGTTTACACCCTTGTATTCAACACGGTTGATATTCTTAAAACCGAACTTCGGCAAACGACGCTGTAGAGGCATCTGACCACCTTCGAAACCCAGCTTACGCTTGGTACCCGAACGTTGACCTGCACCTTTATGACCGCGGCCCGACGTTTCGCCCAGACCTGAACCTTGACCACGACCTACGCGCTTACGCGTTTGCGTAGAACCTGCAGCCGGCTTGAGATTATTAAGTTTCATTTGTTCTCAGTTTTACTTAATCCTTGTGAAGATTAAAAGATTTTTTTGTTGATTCTAATTTGTTCTCCACTTTTAATAAGTGACGAACTGCGCGGATCATACCGGCGATGTTTGGTGTAAGCTCATGTTCTACAGGAACATTCAGCTTTTTAATTCCCAGCGCCTGAATCGTTGCCTTTTGACGAGCCGGACGATCGATTGCACTTTTTACTTGTGTTATCACAACTATAGCCATGGTAGATTCCTTTATTATCCTTTGTAAACTTTATCTACACTGATACCACGCATTTTGGCGATATCGTGTGCGTTACGCAATTTTGAGAGAGCATCGAGGGTAGCCTTCACCACGTTGTGCGGGTTTGAAGAACCTTTGGACTTGGCCAATACGTCTGTAACTCCGGCCGATTCCAACACAGCGCGCATAGCACCACCGGCAATAACACCGGTTCCGTGAGAGGCTGGCTTGATGAAAACGCGTGCACCGCCGAATTTACCATCCTGTTCGTGAGGGATGGTACCCTTGCGCACAGGAACTTGTATCAGGTTTTTCTTGGCATCTTCCGTAGCCTTGGTTACAGCCTCAGCAACTTCTTTCGACTTGCCCAGGCCATGACCTACCACGCCCTTCTC
>JBJTRD010000290.1:0-3048 GCA_046075945.1 Flavobacteriales bacterium | reverse complement strand
GCCATTGACGATGATCCGTTCGACTCGAGGATATCCGATACGATACGAATAGCGTATGGACATTCACTTTGAGATGGAATAACAGGCTTCAATGCGCGAAGGGCCAGGTTTCCGTGACCAATCTCACGTCGGCTGGTAGCGCGAATCGGGCGTGCCTCACCTGTGCTGTAAGGTGGGAAGTTGTAGTGCAACAGGAAGCGGTCTTCGCGCGGCATCACAGCGCTGTCGATGGTTTGCTGGTCGAGCTTCGTGCCTAGTGTCAACGTAGTGAGCGACTGGGTTTCACCACGGGTAAATACGCTCGATCCGTGTGTGCCAGGCAAGTACCCTACTTCGCACCAGATGGGGCGGATTTGGGTAGTGCTTCGGCCGTCCAAACGAATGCCTTCATTGAGGATCATGTTGCGCATGGCATCCTTCAAGCAATCGTGATGATATTTATTGATCAAGAAGCGATTAGCTTCCTTGAACTCATCTGTCAATTGAGCCTCAAAAGCCTCCTGGATAGCATGGAAAGCATCTGAACGGGTATTCTTATCGGATGGCGTTTTTGCCGTCGTGTAATACTTTTCGTAACACTCGCTCCAAACGCGCTTTTTCAATTCCTCATCCTTTGGCTCGTGGTCGTATGAACGCTTTGGATTTGCTTTGCCAACCTTAGCAGCCATTTGCTGCTGGGCATTGCACTGTGCCTTGATGGCTTCGTGGGCAACTTCCAACGCTGCAATCATTTCGGCTTCTGATACTTCCTTCATCTCACCTTCCACCATCACGATGCTGTCGAGGGTACCGGCAACCATCAGTTCGAGATCGGCCGCTTCGAGCTGAGCCCAGGTAGGGTTCACTACGAGCTGACCATTCACACGGGCAACGCGTACTTCTGAAATTGGACCATTGAATGGGATGTCGGAAACAGCCAATGCTGCCGATGCAGCGAGACCAGCCAGGCTGTCGGCCATATTTTCTTTATCAGCCGAAATGAGGTTTACTACCACCTGTACATCGGCGTGGAAATCGTCCGGGAACATCGGGCGCAGGGCGCGATCGATGAGGCGGGCAACCAAAATTTCATCATCGTAAGGGCGTGCTTCCCGCTTGAAATATCCACCGGGGAATCGACCCGCAGCAGCGTATTTTTCGCGATACTCTACCGTAAGCGGTAAAAAATCGACTCCTTCCTTTGCTTGTGAGCTGGCAACTACCGCTGCCAACAACATTGTATCACCTTGTCTTACCACCACAGAGCCATGTGCCTGTTTGGCAAGTTTGCCGGTTTCAATCGTCACCGGACGACCATCTCCCAAGTCTATGGTTTGGGTTACCAATTCGTAGTTCATTTCTTCTTTTTTCGGATAAAAAACGTCGGTTAAAAAAAACGCGAAAAGGCAATTGTGAACAATTGCCCTTTCGCTCGCGCAGTTTGCGCCGTATTATTTGCGGAGATCAAGCTCTTTAACAATAGCACGATAGCGGGCAATATCTGTCTTCTGCAAGTAGTCGAGCAAGCTGCGACGCTTACCTACCAGACGGATGAGGCTGCGCTGTGTACCAAAGTCTTTCTTGTTCACCTTCAGGTGTTCAGTGAGGTGGTTGATGCGGAACGAGAACAAGGCGATTTGGCCTTCTGACGAACCCGTGTCCTTTTCAGATTTTCCGTGTTTCTTGAAAATCTCTTGTTTTTTTTCTGTTGTGAGATACATGCTAATACTTATGTAAGTGATTGTTATGTGATTCCCGTTTACCGAAACCAATTTCGGCTTAGAGGGGCGCAAATGTACAACAGCCCGTACCCCGAAACATCAAAGTTTGTGAAGTTTTTTTTCGTGGCCGCGCAAATTGATAGCAATGCACCTACTTTCGCACCTCCAAATCTCAAAAATTACTCATTAGAAACATGAAAAAATTCATTCTGTGCATAGTTGCCTGCGGAAGTATGCTGAGCAGCTGCGAGCAAAGCAAAGTAAGCAACGTTAAGATGAAAGACGAGCGCGATAGCCTCAGCTATACCATCGGATTAAGCATTGGTAGCAGCTTTATGCAGAGCGACCTCACCGATTTGAACTACGACCTCCTTATCAAAGGCATGAAGGACCAGAAGGACAGCATGAGCGCCATGGAAATGCAAGAGGCTGAGGCCTACATTCAGCAAGTTATGACCCGAAAGCAGGAAGCCAAGGCGGCGATTGAAAAAGAGGTAGGTATCAAGTTTTTAGCTGACAATGCAGGTAAGCCGGGAGTAATGACTACTGCCAGTGGTCTGCAATACCAAGTCATCACAGAAGGAATGGGCAAAAAACCACTTGCAACCGACAATGTTACGGTGCATTATCACGGTACTACTATCGACGGTACTGTATTCGACAGCTCTGTTGACCGCGGACAACCGGCATCTTTTGGCCTCAATCAAGTTATTCCGGGTTGGACAGAAGGTGTTCAATTAATGAGTGTTGGCAGCAAATACAAGCTCTTTATCCCGGAAAACCTGGCTTATGGTGCGCAATCGCCCAGTCCTGTTATCAAGCCCTACTCGACCCTGATTTTTGAAGTGGAACTTATTAGTATCGACTCAACCCAAGGCAAATAAGGTACGTCGGCTGTTAGCAAAAAAAACGGATTGCAGCTTAGAACCATTTATACATTTGCCTCCCGTTTTTAGATGAAACGGCCGATTTGGCAGAAAGACACAAATGGCTTGCAGCTTGCAAACGCTGCAGCTCGATAAAAAATAAAATAATATAGAAATGGCAACACAAATCACGGATCAAAACTTCACCGAACTGGTTCAAAACAGTGATAAGCCCGTTATGATTGACTTTTGGGCAGAATGGTGCGGTCCATGTCGCATGGTAGGCCCAATCGTTGATGAATTGGCTCACGACTATGAAGGAAAAGCTATCATAGGAAAAGTGAACGTGGATGAGAATCCTGAAATCAGCTCACGCTTCGGCATCCGTAACATCCCAACCATCATTTTCTTAAAAGGTGGTGAAGTGAAAGACAAAAGTGTAGGCATCGTTCCAAAGAATGTGCTCACCGAAAAAATGGAAG
>JBJTRD010000289.1:0-2714 GCA_046075945.1 Flavobacteriales bacterium | reverse complement strand
CGGCTTGATGAAGAACTGCATCTCCATTTGTTCAAACTCGCGCATGCGGAAGATGAACTGACGTGCGATGATCTCGTTGCGGAAGGCCTTACCGATTTGTGCAATTCCAAACGGAATCTTCATGCGGCCGCTCTTCTGAACGTTGAGGAAGTTGACGAAAATTCCTTGCGCTGTTTCAGGGCGCAGATAGATGGTCGCTGCATCGCCGGCTACAGAACCAAGTTCAGTAGAGAACATTAGGTTGAACTGACGCACTTCGGTCCAGTTGCGAGAGCCTGTTTCAGGGTCTGCAATTTCCAAGTCTTCGATGAGCTGCTTCAAGCCCACCAGGTCCGAGGCTTCCAGAGCGGCCTTCATACGGCCTTCCACGTTATTTATTTTCTCCTGATTGCGCAACACGTTGGAGTTGGTTGCGCGGAATTGTTCTTCGTTGAATGCATCACCAAACTTGTTCTTCGCCTTCTCAACTTCCTTGTCGTTCTTGGCTTCGAGCTTTTTGATGTAATCTTCCAGCAGGACATCGGCGCGGTAGCGCTTCTTCGAATCTTTGTTGTCGATGAGCGGGTCGTTGAACGCATCAACGTGTCCGCTCGCCTTCCAGGTAGTAGGATGCATGAAGATAGCCGCATCAATGCCCACGATGTTTTCATGCAGACGGGTCATGGCCTTCCACCAATATTCCTTGATGTTGTTTTTCAGTTCCGAACCATACTGACCGTAGTCGTAGGTAGCGCTGAGGCCGTCATAGATTTCGCTCGATGGAAACACGTATCCGTATTCTTTACAGTGCGAAATAATTTTCTTGAGTTTGTCTTCTGAATTCTGCATAGCGCCGCGAAAGTACTACGGGCGGTGGGGAGATGCAACATTGGAGGGGTGAGGGGTGTTCTATATGGCGCCGGCTTAGCGCAGCGTAGCCGGTGCCGAAACTGATAAGGGCATTCGCCCTTTGTGCTCACGAACATTCAATGGTGAACACCAAGAAAAGTTGCCGCACGGGCTACGCTGCGCTAAGACCGCGCGATGGGGGTTGTAGTAGGAGCTACGGCCCTCCCTATAATCCTACAATCCTACTCCCCTATTATCCTTTCACCGATTTCTCATAATTTCCCCCCGAATTCTCAAACGGCCACTACTTATTAAACCAAGGCGTTTTCATTTGTGCCAACTGTAAAACGCCTTAATTACTATGGTAAAATGTCTGATCATTGACGATGAAAAAAACGCGCGCGACAACCTGAAAGCGCTGGTGGAGAAATACTGTCCGCAACTAGAAATTGTTGGATTAGCGGTTTCCGGATTAGATGGGTTAACACAAATAGAGGAGCTGCGCCCCGATGCAATTTTCCTGGATGTACACATGTCGGACATGGATGGTTTCAGTGTGCTGGGCAAGCTCGACAAATTCAAACCGATGGTGGTATTTGTAACTGCATTCGACCGCTACGCTATGAAAGCAATCCGCTCCAGTGCCATCGACTATATTCTCAAGCCTATCAGCATCAAAGAGCTTCAGGGCGCTGCCGAAAAACTCGAGCAACTCCTCGAGCTCAAAAAACAAAATCCGGGTTTTGAAGAAGGGTATGCCGATGCCCTCAAGCTTATGGTGCAGACTTCAAATCAGGAGGGACCAATGCGTATAGCGCTACCCGACTTTTCCGGCTATCGGTTTGAAAGCGTGAACGATTTGGTGCGCCTCGAGAGCGACAGCAACTACACCAACATTCATTTGAAGACGGGTGAAAAAGTGTTGGTAAGCAAACCCATGAAACACTTCGAAGACTTCCTCGACGATACACAATTTGTGCGCATTCACAACTCGCACATCATCAACCTCAACTTCCTGAAAGGGTATATTCGCGACGAGGGCGGACAAGCCGAACTCATGGATGGCACGCGCCTCTCCATCGCCAAACGCAGGTTGCCCTTGTTTCTCGACACCATAAAAAACCGATTTCTGAAGCCTTGATGAGACGTATGAGTATGGATACACTGCAGCGCGTTCGCAGACATAGCAACCTATCGAACTGCTTGCAGTGTTTCTTACAGTTGATCATTGTATTACTGCCTTTATTTGTAAACAGCCAAATACGCCAGCACGTTTCGTATCGTCACCTCGACACGCGCGACGGATTGCCTTCCACCCGCATCAATGGCTTGCTCGAAGACAGCCGCGGCTACATCTGGGCTATCACCGACAAGGGCGCAGCGCGCTACAACGGTTACGGCTTCGAGGTGTTCACCACCAAAAACGGACTTCCTTCCGACAACGTGTTGCTCATTCACGAAGACCTGCGCGGACGCGTGTGGTTCTTGTGCGGCACCCAATACGCCTATCTCGAAAACGACAGCATCCGTCTGTATAGCGGCAATGACGCCATCAAGAAAAAACTGAAGGGGAAGGAACGACCTGCGTCGCTGTTTTTCGAAAACGATACGATGTGGGTCACGACCATGTATGGCACACAGCTCTTCAAAAGTGTGGGCGACAGCGTGCAGGAATTTATGCCGCACGTTCCCGGGCAGAATCAGGAAATCATGTACTACCTGCGCAAAGCCGGCGACAAGTTGCTTGCACTGAAAACCGGCGAACCGAAAGGTCCTGATCAAGTCATCACGCGCGATAAAATCAACTTCCTGATGCGTGTGTCGCAGAGTTGCAAACTTTCGTGCAGCGTTGAAATTGGCCCCGATTTGTGGGCACTCGCAGGACC
>JBJTRD010000288.1:0-2485 GCA_046075945.1 Flavobacteriales bacterium | reverse complement strand
ATCCATCGGCTTCTTCGAACCCATTTGCATATTGACTCCCTTTGTGCCATCGCACACTTGCTTCATCATCTCATTTCCATTCATGGAAATAACATTCAAAAGCTTCGTATTATCCTTCACTTTCATATCCACTTTCAGTGTCATAGGCCCCATTTTCATTTCGCCCACTTGCTCATAGGATTTGACGAGGGCATAACCCTCTTTACCTCCCATAGCACTTGCGTACGCATCGAGCACAGTTTGTATGGTTACTCCTTCAGGAGCCGGTTTCAGATCGGAGAATGGAGTTCCATCCGCATTTACGATATCGACCTTACCGGATGCTGCAAAACGTGCAAGCTTATCTGCCACTTCTCTGTTTCCACAAACAGTAATGTATGCGTTCGATGGGCGCAAAACTCGCTTGGCCATCGCTTGCACATCGGCAACTGTCACTGCATTCAATTTTTGCAAATACGTTTCATAAAAGTCCTTAGGGAGTTTGTAGCGCTCAATGTTCAAGGCGAAATTGGCAATCGTCTGCGGGCGCTCCAGCGAACGAGCGAAGCTTCCGGTCATAATATTCTTGATAGTTTGAAGCATGCTATCTGCCACCGGTTCATCAACGAGGCGTTGCATTTCGAACAGTATTTCGTGCACTGCGCTATCCGTCACTGCATTGCGTACGCTTGCTCCGGCGCTGAAAGAGCCAATCAGTTCATCGGGTGAGATGCTAGAATATGCGCCATACGTGTAGGCCTTGTCTTCACGAAGGTTTTGCATGAGTCTCGCCTGAAATCCGCTGCCGCCTAAAATATTGTTGAGCACACTTGCCACAATAGCATCTTGTGTTCCCGGTTTAATATTTACTGGATAGGTAACATCAATCACACTCTGAACCGCCGCGGGAATAGGCACAAAAGCAACCACGTTGCCTGCAGGTTCTGTTGGATTCACATAGGTAAACTCGCGCACCGCCTTTTTCTCCCAGCTTCCGAAATATTTGACGGCCTTTGCTTCGGCTTCTGCGAAGGTGATATCGCCAACAACGATTAAGTAAGCCTCATTGGGGCGATAGAAATTCTCGTAATAATCACGTAGGTCGCCGACGGTGATTGCCTTCAGCGAGGCCTCCGTTAAAAACTCGCCATACGGGTGCTTTACACCGAACTTTAGCACGTTGCCAATCTTATCCGAAAGGGTATTGGGATCCGTCTTTTGATTGGTGAGATTTGAAAGTTGTTGCTTCCGGCTCTTTTCCAACTCTTCGGCAGGAAAGCTGGGGTGTAATAATACATCCGACATAAGATCGAGGAAATCGTCGGAATGTTTAGCGAGACAGCTTCCTGAAACACCGCGCGAAGAAGTTGAAAGCGAAGAACCCATAAAGTCGACCGTCTCGTCAATTTGTGCCTTCGAGCGTGTAGAAGTACCCGCTTTCATAAGTTCACCACTGAGCATTGCGTAGCCTGCACGTGTGCCTTCGAGCAACGGATCGATATCCAAATTGATACTATAGGAAACTCGAGGAAGCTTGTGATTTTCAACCACTACCAGTTTCAGTCCATTTGGCAAGGTGGTCATTTGGTATTGTCCGATTTGAATTTTCGGAGCAGGCCCGGCAGTGGGAACAATGGAGCGGTCGAGTTTTCGTGATGAGTTGCAGGCAACCAATACCAGAGCAACCATTACTGTTATAGAGAGGAAGAACTTTTTCATTTTTCGGGATTCGTAGGGGTTAGAAATAGCTTTTTAGTTTTCTGAAAGTTTAGGGTCATTCAGAAAATAAAGGACCACACGATTGTCGCTTGTGTAGTACTTCTTTGCTGCATTCAACATATCCTGTTTGGTGATGGCATTGTATTTTTCAATTTCTGTATTGATCAGGTTGGCATCTCCGAAATACATGTGATAATTGGCCAGACTTTCGGCAATGCCCGCAACAGAACCATTGCGTGAAACAAAATCATTTTCAACCTGGTTGCGTAACTTTTGTAATTCCTGATCAGATATCATTTCATTTTTTACACGATCAAATTCCGCATTCATTGCCTCCTCAACTTTGACTGCATCGACGCCCATATTGGCAAGACTGTAGGCTAATGTGAGCCCCGGGTGTTCTGTGTTGTATGTGAAAGCACCTGAATAGAGCGCAACCTGTTTTTCGTCGACCAATGACTTATTGAGGCGGGAGCTCTCACCTTGCGATAAGAGCTGATTGAGCATATCTATTGCGTAATACTCCGGGGTGCCTTGGGCAGGTATATGATAGGCCTGCACAACCATCGGCAGCTGATCCTTCACCCATACCGTGTCGCGCACTTCGCCTTTGTTGATAGGTTCAACCTGGGTGGGGCGTGGCACCTCATTGAGGCCTCGTGGAATGGAGGCAAAATACTTTTCGATAAGCTGCTTCGTAACAGCCATATCAATATCACCGGCTATACTGAGAACAGCATTGTTGGGTACGTAAAACGTTTTGTAAAAATTCTTGAAGTCATCTTCC
>JBJTRD010000287.1:0-3291 GCA_046075945.1 Flavobacteriales bacterium | reverse complement strand
GAGCCAAGCGCAATGGGGCCGATGGGTTCGAGGCGCGCAGTGATACCCACCCGGCGTGCTAGTTTTATTACATTATCGATTCCATAGTCATGGGCAAGGCGCGCAGCAACAGTGTTCACAGAGTTGGCCAGCGCGCATTGCATTGAATAGGTGCCATAGCCGCCACCGCTGTTTTTCGGGCACCAGTTGCCCCAGCAAAAGTGCGAGCCGTCGACGGGGTCGGACGTTTTCTTGCCCATTCGCAGAGCCGTGGCATAAACGAGCGGTTTGAACGTTGACCCTACCTGCCTTGCCGATTGGTAGACATTATCGTATTTGAATTGCTTGAAGTCGATGCCGCCCACCCAGCATTTTACGTATCCGGTGTGTGGGTCGACCGACATAAGGCTCGCGTGCAAAATAGACTTGATATATTTTATACTGTCGAGCGGTGATAGCACGGTATCTATCAAGCCATAAGGTGAGTACACCTTCATGGCTGTTGGTGTATTGAAAATTCTCTCTATTTCTGTTTCATCTGCCGCAGGCCAGGTGTGTCCGCAACCATCTCTGTTCTCCATACAATGAAACATTGCTTTGCCGTCGACTTCCTCTTTATCGATGTAGTATCCCGGGCGATTGCAATCGGGACAGAGCTTACCTGTAAGCAATAAATTGCGTTCGCTTTCCTGAACTGCGCGTTTCATAATGGATTCGCGAACGGTTTGTTTTACTCCGTTGTGGAACGGATAATTTTCCGGTTTTCTGCGAGCAACATCTTTGCTGAAGGCAGGTTGTAATTCGCGCTGCAGATGCTCGTGCACTGCCCACTCGCCATACTCCTGCATTCGTGAGTCGATGGTGGTATAAATTTTCAGTCCATCGCGGTATATATCGTAGGGTTGTCCGTCAGCTTTGGCGTATTTCAAATTACCCTTATCGTCTTTTTCGTTCAGGATATCTTCCAGCAAGCCCCTCATTACCTCGCGGAAGTAGGGCGCAAGCCCTTCATCGTGACTCATGCGCTGAAAGTTGATTCCGAGTGGTAGTACACGCAATGAATCGTAGGATTGTTGTGAAAGGAATTCGTACTTCACCATTTGGTTCAAGACCACTTCGCGGCGTTTGGTTACCAGCGAATCGCGTTTAAGTGGATTGAAGAGCGAGCTGTTTTTGAGCATACCCACCAGCATGGCCGATTGTTCGATGTTGAGCGAGTCGGGAACGGTGTTGAAGTAGATATGGGCAGCTGATTTGATTCCTACGGCCTGATTGAGGAAGTCGTATTGATTGAGATAGAGCGCAATGATTTCGTCTTTTGTGTAAAGCTGTTCTATTTGACAGGCGATGATCCATTCGCGAATTTTCTGGAAGCCTCGTTTGAAAATGGAAATATTCTGATACTCTTTGGTGAACTGCATTTTGGCGAGCTGCTGCGTGATGGTGGAGCCGCCACCATCGCGACCTGCAGAAAATACAGCCCTAAAAAGTCCCCAGTAGTCTACTCCGCTGTGATCTCGAAAACGCACGTCTTCCGTGGCAAGCAGGGCGTTCACCAGGTGCGGTGGAAGTTCGCTGAATTTCGCATCGCTTCGATTTTCCTTGTAGTAAGCGCCCAGTGTTTTGTTGTCGGAAGAAATTACTTGCGAAGCCAGGCTGATCTTGGGGTTGGCGAGTAATTCCACATCGGGTAAACCGCTGAGCATGGCGGCGAGCAGCACAATAAGCACCAGCGCTACAGGCGACAGACCTATTATCCAGAGCAGGCGCGCTCTCCCCAGAAAATTATTCGATGATTTTTTTGCCATAGACCGGAATCACAACAAAACTAGTATTTGAGAGGCTAACAACTGCATTTCCATGTGTTTGTTGCCCACATTGATTCGTTAGCAATTCATAAGCCCTCAAGCAGAGAATCTTATGGGCTCACCGAAGGAATTTATGTGGTGACCCACGGGTTACGCTGCGCGATAGGGAAATAAAAAAGCCGGGTGAAATCCCCGGCTTTTTTCATTTAAAAGGAGGTTTATTCACCGGCACCTATCAAGGTGTAGGCGAGGCGGAAACCAAGGTAGTTCGAAGCGGTGGCGCCTTCAACATCGCTATCGGGAGCGATAATGTTGTAGCGAACGCCCACATCAATTTTCTTATTCAGTACATAGCCAACACCCACTGCACCGCTCAGATAACTGTCGGATGATGTGGTGCCCGGAAAGGTTCCGAAAGGCCCCAGATCGATGTCTTTCGTAGTAACACTCACATTGTGCACACCACCTTGCACATGGGCATAGATACCGGATCCGCGCTCACTGAGATAGTATTTAGCTCCCACTTGAATAGGCATCATCGATGATTTTTCAATGAAAGTGGCTGCAGCATCATCGATACCCAGCATGATGTAACCCGCTTGCAGCGTTACGCCGAGTTTTTCTCCGATGGGTTGTTCATAGCCCAGCGAAACTCCGTATCCGAGCGGATAGGATTCTCCGAAATCGCCTGTTGGCAATGCTACTTCAGCACCTAATGAGACCGGCCCAAGTTGAGCTACGGCTGCTACCGACATCCCGAGGGCAGCAACCAGTGTGATTAGTTTTCTTTTCATCAGTAAAAAATTATTTGTAGGTGTAAAGTAGATGTATGTTCTCTCCGGTATGCCCTTGGGAGAAAACAACCATAAACAATCGTGTGTTAATCGAATAGGAGCGCAGTTGATTTGTTAGATGGGCGTAATTGATTCGGCAGTCGAGCGTAGTTGGTTCGGTAGCCGAGGCTATTCGCTATGGCGCCGGCTTAGCGCAGCGCAGCCGGTGCATGAACTTGTAAGGGCATTTGCCCTTCTTTAGCGCGAAATTTATTTGGCGAATGCCAATCTGAGTTTCCGCACGGGTGGCGCTGCGCTAAACCCGCGCGATAGGGTGCAGTTGATTCGTTAGCAGCGCGTAGTTGATTCGGTAGCCGAGCGAAGCCGAGGCTATTCCGCTCCATTGAAATGCCGATAAACAATCTCTGCCATCCGATTATTCACCACCTTTTGCAATTCCTCCAAACTCGCTTCCTTCACCGCCTGAACTGTTTTGAAATGATGAATGAGCGCTTGCGTGGTATGCATCCCCACGCCCTTGATATCGGTTAGCTCTGAACGTATCGCAGCCTTGCTGCGGCGGTCGCGGTGCTTCGTAATGCCAAATCGGTGCGCCTCATCGCGCAAGCGTTGAATGAGTTTGAGCGACTCACTTCGTTTATCGAGGTAAATGGGCAAACTATCACCCGGGAAATAGATTTCTTCCAACCGCTTGGCAATGCCGATGATAC
>JBJTRD010000286.1:0-4069 GCA_046075945.1 Flavobacteriales bacterium | reverse complement strand
ACGTGGATCGCCATTGACCAGGCTTATTTCATCTGCTTTTACAAAACCGTCTTCCAGCCGCAGGCCCTCACGAATGGTGTCGATATGTTCGCCCCGAATTTTTTCAATAGTCTCTACGTGATACAGCTTAGGAAATCCATTTTTTGGAGAAGTAAGTCTCCTCGCCATCTCGCCGTCATTGGTAAACAGGAGCAGGCCTGTAGTCATGCGGTCGAGACGACCAACAGGATAAATGCGCTCTTTGCAAGCATCATGAACCAAGTGCATCACCGTTTTGCGTTCAAGAGGGTCCTCGGAAGTGGTTAGGTAGTCTTTTGGTTTGTTGAGCAGAACATATTGCAGTTTTTCCGGGCGTAAGTTTTTATCGTCGTATTTAACAACGTCAACTCGCGGGTCGACCTTCATTCCTAATTCAGTAACAACCTTCCCGTTTACTTTCACGAGCCCGAGTTCTATCAACTTGTCTGCATCGCGGCGTGAGGCAATACCCGCATTGGAAAGAAAGCGATTGAGCCGCATCATGCCATCGTTGCTTTTTGGAGCGGGTTCCGGACGGCGTTTACCGAGAAATTTTCCCTTTGCCCCGGAACGTGAATAAGATCCCTTCGATTTCCCATCACGCTCTTCCTTTAATTCCCAGGGTTTGGGGGCTCGTTTGGGTTTTTCGGCGGGCTTAAATTCTTGTTTTCGATCCGGTGTGTTGCGACTTGTGCCACGCGTTCCGCGTTTCGACTCCAATTCGCGCTTGGGCTTGTCGGCTGCAGGGCGGTTCTTTTTGTCGCCGCGAACATCTTTGTCGCGTTTATTTCCTGAAGGTCTTGGCATGGATACAAATTATGCCGCGAAGGTACGTTGTTCTCATAGAGTTGGGTAGAACGCTTGCTCCAGATGTGTAATCTCCGTTGAACCCTCGGCATGTATGATGGAAATGATATCGAACCGAGGATCCGAATCAACTCGGAAACTTCTGAGGTAGTAATCCGCGCTTCGACAGATTTTTCGTTGCTTCGAATGATTTACGGCTGCCCAGGGTTCGCCGTAATCCCGGCTAAAGCGGGTTTTGACTTCTACAAATACAATTGTATTTCCGATCTGGGCAATGAGATCAATTTCAAAGCGCGAGTAATGCCATTGCCGTTTAACGATGGAATATCCTTTTGCCATGAGATAAGAGGCAGCGACTTTTTCTCCCCAATCACCTTTCTTTTTGTTGGCCGTTTTGTTCATGGTTGGGCAAGTTCGGACTGGATCGAGAAAAGGTATATTCCGTGTGGGAATAATGAATGGTTAAAACGCTTGGTTAGAGCGCAATAAAAAACCCCCGATAACGCGGGGGTTTTCAATGTAAAATGAAAGTTGGTTTATCTCAGTGTAATCGTTGATGATCCGATGAGACTGCCACTTTCGTATATGTTGATTTTGTATGTTCCTTCTTTGTATTCGAACCCTTCGTTGGCTGTGAAATAAATACACACGTCTGTATCTGCCTGTTGGTATTCTACTTCACGGCTTTCGCTGTATTGAATCTGTGCTCCATTCACCGTAGTAGTCCCCGATTTTTTACCACTCAGAACCTGACCATCCGGACCTACGATAGCCATCTGGAGCACACGCTTACCGGGTTTGGCAATGGTATTTTTGCGAATATTGAAGCACGACTTAATTGTCTCGGTGCGTTTCGCGCGATCGGTATCGACTGATTTTCCGGAATTGCGTTCGCGAAGCGCCAGGTTTTGAAACTCTCCTGCTGAAAGTACAGAGCCTTTGGCATTCATCTCGCGCGAAGTGCTCAGTTCACCTTCGAGCTCACGGCCCTTGGCTTCAGCGCTGTTGGCGCGTTGCGACTCGGCGTCGCGCTCTGCTGTTAGTTGCTGGTTAGCCTTGTTGAGCGAATCAATCTGGGCGATGTAGTTTTTCATGATACCACGCAACGTTTCTGCCTCTGCCTTTAGCTTACGGATGTCGTAGTCTTTATTCTTCACCCTTTTGAGCAATGCTGCCAACTCGTTTTCCTGTTCATCGATTTTCGCTTGCATTTCTGAATTGGTGACCGACAAGGTATCGTATTGCATTTTCATTCCCTCCAGCTCTACGGCCAGGTCCTGACGCTCCGTGTCCAGATTGGCGTATTCCTGAGAGATGTATACAATCTCCTTTTCCTTCTTATTCAGGTTGTAGGCCATGATTCCTACTGCGCCTAAAAGCACAGCAATAACGGCGATGTAGACTTTGTTGCTCATGTGTTTTTGAATTTTAAATAGTTTCCTTGAACAGGCGAAGCTAAACGATTGAAATGCCTCACTTTCGATGTTGTTCTTACACTTTTCAAAAGTCTATTGTGCAATTGAATTTAGTTATGACCCCCGAGTTTCTTTTTTTGACCGTTGTCATTTGTGTGAATCATTCTATATTTGCGCCCCTGTTGGAGTAAAATCCTTCAAGTTTAAAAAGGGTCCTGTGGCCGAGAGGCTAGGCTCAGGTCTGCAAAACCTGCTACAGCGGTTCGAATCCGCTCGGGACCTCTCAAAAGAAAAAGGCTGCATGAGCGGCCTTTTTCCTTTCAAGTACCTTACGAATCCACGTAAAACCAACTTTTTTTATTTTGTTGAGTGGGAATTCAAGGATTCTTAGCCAATATTGCAGTTCATTATTTTATTAAAACCAAATCTCATGAAAAAACTTTTACTCTCTTTGGTTGCAGCTGTGATGGCCCCTGTGTTGTCTTGGTCGCAACTTGCTCCGGGCTCTTTTGGCCAGGATTTCACTATCACTGACCAATTCGGTGAATCTCACAACCTGTATAGCTACCTCGACCAAGGATATACCGTGTTCTTGGATGTGTCTGCTACCTGGTGCGGCCCTTGCTGGAGCTACCACAACAGCGGGTCACTTGATGAGCTCTATATCAATCATGGTCCTTCTGGCGCTGCAGGTGTTTCATCTTCTACCAGTAACGACGTAATGGTTATCTGGGTCGATGGCGATGGCACCACAACTGATGCAGATATGAACGGTACTGGCGGCAGCACACAAGGAAACTGGTTGAACCCGGCAGGAACTCCAATCGATTTCCCAATGGCTAACCCGGCAACTGCCTTGGCCAACCAAATCAACGACGATTATGCTATCGCTTACTTCCCAACCATCTACCGTATTTGCCCAAACCGCATCGTAACAGAAGTGGGTCAGGCAGGTGCTGCAGATCTGTACGCTTCAGTGGGTGATTGCCCGGCTCCGGCCAGCTTCAGCAACGACCCATTGTTGCTTAGCTACAATGGCGATGTTGTTACTTGCGGCGACGTGAACGTAGCAGTTACAATCCAAAACAACGGTCTTTCACCACTTACAGCTTGCACGATCACTGTAACCGGCGGTGTTGCACCGGTGTCTTACAACTGGACAGGAAACCTTTCAACGTATGCTATCACTGAGGTGAACGTGGGCACAGTTACAATGACAGGCGCAGGAAACCTCCAGGTTTCTATCACCTCTGCAGATGATGATGTAAGCAACAATAACTACACAGCCTCTATTGGTTTTGCAGATGATGCAACTACACACATCAAAATGGAAATCACGTTCGACAACTGGCCTGAAGAAGCTTCTTGGGAAATCACCAATGAAAACGGCAATGTGGTAGCAAGTCAAGCTTACAGCAATGCAAACGCTGATGGTTCTTCTGTTGTTAAGCATGCATACCTGCCTTCAACAGGATGTTATCAGTTCACCTGGTATGATGCCTATGGTGATGGCTTGAATGGTTCGATCTGGGGTGCTACAGACGGTTCTGTATACGTTACCTCACTTCAGAACAATGGCGACATCGAGTCTGTTCTTTGGGACTACGATGGTAGCTACGGTTTTTACGAAGCTGCTGCCAAGGCAAATGTGAGCATTCAGGTGGGTATTGAAGAAGTAGCTTCAGCTGCTGACTTCCGTGTATACCCTAACCCTGCTACAGACCGTGTAACTTTCGACTACACACTTGCTTCAAGCGAGAATGTGGTAATCGAAATGGTTGACATGTTTGGCAACATCGTAAAGGTTCAGAACCTCGGTAACATGTCTG
>JBJTRD010000285.1:0-4781 GCA_046075945.1 Flavobacteriales bacterium | reverse complement strand
TGTCCATAGTCTCATCGAAAGCGAGTGTAATGGTGAACGTCGCCGCTCCCACATCTCCTTCGGTCAACAGTGCAGTGCTTGCAGTAAGCGAAGTAACTTCCGGATTTCGCGTGTCGATGCTGAAAACATCGCTGGTGACCGAAAGGTTATTCTGAGCATTACCGGATGCATCTGTGCCATTGCTAACTTCAATCGAAATTGCATCGAGTTCTTCATTGGCATCCGTCAGATTGAATACCGCCACATACGTGTTGCCCTGCCAATAGCTCGCGGCTTCATCATACGTCAACGATGGAATGACTTGACCCAGCGCAATCAATGGCGCAACACCGTTCATAGCTTCGCTGAATTCGATGTTGATTTCAATTGGCAAACCTGCATCTGCGTCTGACAGCACGTTATCGGCCGTGGTTACTGAAAGAACCGTGGGATTCTGTGTGTCGATATCCAGGGCATCGCCCGAAACATTCGACTCGGGTGCATTGCCTGCAGCATCCGAACTTCCGGAAACAAGAATCGTAGGTGTTGCATCAATATTGCCATCCAATAGTGTATAGTTGATGGTGTAGGTAAATTCATCTGTCCATTGCCCGTCGTTCAATACAAGGTTATTTGCTTCTACGATTCCTTCAAACAAAATACCGGGGGTAGCAACGGTATCCATGGGTGAATCGAAAGTGAGTGTAATGCTCAACGTTCCACCTGTGTTGCTATCGTTAATAGCATTTTGGCTAAAAGTGATGGCCGCGTTCGGTGCGTCGGTATCAATGGACACAGCATCCGGCAACATGGTGATGAGTTGCGCATTGTCTGCAGCATCCGTTGCAGCCGAAATTTCAATATCGATATTATTCGCTTCGAAATCTGCATCTACTAAATCGAGCACGGCGTGGTAGGTGGTGCCCCCTGTCCAGGCACTGCTTGCATTCAGCACTAGACTTGTTGCAGCTGCAGCATCCGGGAAGTTGAATTGTGGATCAGCAGAAGTATTCATCTCTTCACTGAAGTTGATGAGCAAGTCGATGGAGCTGCCTTGCGCCGCCGCCGCATCATTCAGAATGTTCTCGGCGCCGATTACTTGAGCCGTAGCCGTTGGGTTTTGTGTATCGATGTTGAACTGCGCACTTACACCGGGCGCACTTGAAATACCATCGAGGTCTTTCGCGCCCTGCACGCTCACAGTCACGTTGCTGATCGTTACGTTGTTATCGATTATGTCGAAAGTTGCTTCATAGGTAGTGGCATTCAACCACGCACCGCCCGATGGCAACATAGACGCAAGAGCGTCTGAATTGAGCAGTACCAGAACTGGATTGATGCTTTGGTCCATCTCTTTGTCGAAGGTGGCAGTTACCGTCCAGGGTGTTCCAACGTGCACATCTGAAACCACTCCATCAGCAAGTACGATGCTTACGTGTGCCGGATTTGCATGAATGAACTGATTGGCTTTATTCACGGCTTGCGGACCAACGATAAGACCCACTTTGCGGCCGGGAATATCGTCTTGAGGTGGGTGTAATCCGCCGTAAATGCGCGATACGCTGCATTGATCGGATGCGTCGCGATAAGTAGCCCATTGCAACTTTACTGTGGTTGAAGGGCCATCATCAGCAAGTAAGTATTCGTCTTGCGTCGCCACGAACTCCGACATACCACCCGGGAAATATTCGTCGCCGGTAATGAGTGTCATGATTTCGGCACCGGTGCGCGAATAGGTGGAATGTCCTGAGTAATATCCGGCGAAAGGTGGGGTTACAAATCCTGCAGTTTGGTAGGTCCACCAGTTTTCTGCGAGCAACCAGCCGGCACCATCAATTCCTGTTGCCGCGAATGGTCCGCGCCATGAATAAACTTTGATTTTGTTGACGTGCTCATTGTTCGCACCGGCCAATTCATCGCCTTCTTCAACAAGTTCGATGTACCCCGGGATCAGGGGTAGCCCCGCCGGATGGTAATGCGGTAGGTTAGGATCCGTACTTTGTCCTTTCACGCCCATCCATCGAATAGCCATGATGGGGCGCGTATAGTCGTAGTATCCTTTTGTTCCCCAACATGCGATGGCCGCATCGTGAATACCGCCGCCAAGCGCAAAGTAGCCTTTGATGTCCCATTCGAGATTGCTCACCGATTCTTCTCCCATCCAGCGTTTTTCAATGCCGAGAACGTCCATCTTATCTTCCACTTCGTTGAACAGCTTGAACCAGTGTCCGGGAGGTGTTTCCGAGTTCGGCCCATCGGCCCAATATTGAGAAAGCACGCGGGTGAAATCCTTGCGAGGTACCATTTGTACATCATACGGTTGACCGGTGACCGGGTTGACGGTGTGGCCGGGATCGTTTACGCCGCCTTCGAACATGTTGTAGAATGCCTGAAATTCTTCAAATGTGGTCGGCAGTGAATCCGGTGAAGTGATATTGAGTCCACCTATGTTATTGGGCGAAGCATCGACCATTACCCCATCATCGTTGTTGTGAAAGGAGTGCCAGATAATGTTCATGACATATCCCCATTTAAAGAAACTCTCGTCTAATCCGGTTTGGAGGGTAGTGTCGAGATAGGGTGGCGGCCCGGGGTCAAGGTAGACCTTCCAGTTCAATCCATCGCGTTCGAGGGTATCGGCCTGATCGGGCGTTAGCGCAAAGGGAGTCACATTGCCCCATTCATGCGAAAGCGCCGGCGTGCCGCTGCCCGGTGGACATTCAACAGGAATTCCGTTTTGATCAATACAGGAACCCAACACTAAGGCCTGCCAGCGATTGGGGTCTTCTACATCCGGATTTCCGGGAAATGCCGGCTGCAACTGACCGTTAATGGGTATGTATTGGCTATTTGCATAATTGAGTTGCTGATTTGACCCATCTTGAAGGCCAAATTCCTGAATTGCTGCGGCGATGTAATTTCCGAGTTTCGCCGGATCTCCATCAGAATAATCAATTGAGGTAATCGATGGGTCGTAACCCAACGCGGCCATCTGGTTGTTGATGTACCCTTGGATGGTGAGCAAATTGGCCCCCGGGGCGAAAATGGTGTAGCGATTCCACAACGTCCGATACGCCGCATAGCTAATGGCCTTTTCCTGAGCGGCCTGCAAATCGCCATCGGCCGGCATGGGAATACCATTGAATGGGCATTGAAAATTGCCCCAGGTTTGCCCCAACATATAGGGTTGGGCCTCATCGTCATACACCGCCCAGGCATCGTACATGGCAACCGATACATGCGCTAAGTGACGAGCGTGCACGGTTGGTTTTGCGAAGTATTTGCGGATACAGCTGAGCTGCGTCTCGCTCCATTGACGGGCAACTGATTGTTGAGCAAACACGCTCGTCGACGAAAGAAGTCCGAGGCTAATGACAAGCAATAGTATTCGTGAAACATTATTCATTATTCGATATAATTTTCTTAGTGATTTTCAAATGTAATTTAGTTAGTCTCACATATGCTAATGGCAAACGATTACCTTGATAATTGTCAAGTTGCGCAACACACTTCTTGACACTTGTCAAAGCGAATCGAATTGAGAGTTAATTTCTTTTTTAACCTTGCATCGATTTTTACAATTGCACGACATGGTGATGCCGCAATTAATTCTATCTGTTTTTTTTCTTGCCCTGGGTTTTGCCATGGTCAAGTTTCCCCCTCGTAAAATCAACCCTTGGTATGGTTACCGGACGCAGTCTTCCATGAAAAGCCAGGAAGCTTGGGATTATGCCCAGCGCATTTGCTCTCGGAAATTTATTTTGATTGGGGTGGTTATGTTGGTTGTGGCGCTGGTCGAATGGTTGGTGGGTTTGAAACCTGTATGGTGTGCACTCATTCTAACGTTTTCCCCTCTTATTGCTTTCCCGTATTTAATTGCCGTTGTCGAGAAGCAACTAAAACGTAAGTTCCCCGCTGCATTAGCTCATACCGGGGGTAAGAGTGCGAAAGGAGATAAGTAGAGGCCTTTTTAGTTCATTTCGTTCGTTTATACGAAAGTGCGATAATTGTAGTTATCGTGTTACTTTTACGGCGGTGCACATCAATCTAATATTCCAATGAGCGCAGTCAAAGAATTTTACGACAATCAGTACGGTAGCGTCATGCGACGCCTTCGTTTTGAGTTGAATGTAAAATATCTATACCATGACAGCCGCCACACGGAAGATGTAATTCAACAAACAGAAGAAATTGCCGGTCGTGAGGGAATGAATACCCACGAGATTGAATTACTTAAACTCGCTGCTCTCTACCACGATACAGGTTTTCTGAGGCAACGCGAAGATCACGAGAGTGTGAGCGTTGAGTTGTTCTTAAATGAAGCGATTGACTCTGATATTACTCAAGAAGATAAGGACCATGTCTGCCGTCTCATCATGGTAACCAGAGTACCTCAGCAGCCCAGCACCTTGTTGGAGTCCATCATTTGCGATGCCGACCTTGATTACCTCGGACGCGAGGATTTTCCTGCCATTGCGGAATATCTCTATCTGGAATTTAAAGCCAATGGTATCGTCGATAATCGTAAACGCTGGAATGAAATACAATTGACCTTTTTGGAGAATCATCGGTTTCACACATCGTCCTCGCAAAATTTACGCTCAATGGCATTGGAGCGAAATATCCAATTCGTGAAGAAAATGCTCGCTACCTTGTAGCATTAATCCAGCATAGTAAAGAGTTCGAGTTCACCCTTTCCCTTGAGATTGGCTATACCTGCGCTTTTCGTTTGGAAGACACTGCTAAGAAGATTTCTTGTTGCCGGTGTCATTGTAATTTGCATCGCTGTTCCTGCCGATTCA
>JBJTRD010000284.1:0-3352 GCA_046075945.1 Flavobacteriales bacterium | reverse complement strand
TTTTTTCCATGTTTCCGTGAGCCATCCGGAAGCCTCTTCGGGAACACCTGTATGATTGAAGCTCACACGTGAACCCGTTTCTGTGGATTCGAAATCGAACGTAACGATGGAATACATGCCCTCGGGAAAATCGACATGACGCCATGCTTGAACACCGCGTGTATTTTCATTCAAATGCAGCATATATCCATGGCAGCGGTTGTCCCATGCATGAAAGGTAGTTCCTTCTGTTTTATCCATTTGAGCAGACATACCTGTTAAACGAGTAAGCAGTTGGGCATCGGTGAGAGCTTTGTAGACTTCTGCAACGCCACATTCAAATTCAATAACCTGAAAGATATTATCCGTTTTGATTTTCATTTTACAAGAGGTTTAGTATTCGAATTTAAACAAAAGAAAAACGCAAAAATTTCAATTGTCCTGAAAATTATTTGCACCACTGTTAATAATCATGCATAGTGCTGACGCAGGGCCTGCTGCAACTTGCGCGTGTACTCATCGCGCATCCATTGTAAATAGTTTTCGGTACTTCGACTGATGCAATAGCTGTAATGTTTCACCCGGCTTTTGATATCGGGCTCCAACATTTTCATTAGCTCCAAGGCCTTCAGGTGGTCTTCTGCATTTTCCTTAATTATGGAGGCATGTTGCTGAATCGATTTATCCAACACGTCTTTGGTTCGGGCACCCATTCTCATGAGGCGCGAATACTCTTCGCGGATATCGAAATCAATCACAGCGGAATTCTTGAAAAACTCGCGCACCTCGCTGGGCATTTCATATACCATCTCCTTCTCCATCTGCTCATCGCTTACAATGGACTCAATGTATGCGTCGGGATTACGGAAAATGTCTTGCCAGTCGATTGCCGATTCCCACAACCCAAAACGACGCGCGTTGTTACCCAAATCAATTACCGTGAAATCGGTTTTACCCGGTATCACGCGCGAGCCACGACCAATCATTTGATGGTACAACGTCAACGATTTCGTGGCTCGATTTAAAATAATGGTCTCAACTGTTGGTTCATCAAATCCGGTTGTTAGAATTGACACTGAGCTCAGTATCGCGTCCGGCTTTGTCCTGAACCATTCAAGTATCTCCCTTCGCTCCACTTCACTGTGCGTATTGTCGAGGTGACGCACTTCATAGCCCGCCTCCTTGAACATTTGATGAACGATTTTGCTGGTATTAATACCGTTATTAAAAATAAGTGTCTTCTTTCCCTTGGCCTTTTGTTCGTATGCGTAAAGTAATTTCTCCTGCATGAAAAAATTTCCATACAGCTTCTCGGAACTGCTCACCGTGTAATCTCCGTTAATCCCGATTTTGAGGGAATGAAGGCTCACATCGTAGCTGTAGGTGGTCGCCTTCGACAAAAAACCCTTTCCTATCAAGCTCGAGATACTCTCACCAACAATCAGCTCGCTATAATTTTCATGCAACGGCAGTTCGATGTTGCTAGAAAGAGGCGTGGCAGTAACACCTAAAATAACCTGATTTTCGAACCACTTGAAGAGCTTGCGAAACGAGTTGTAGTGTGCCTCGTCGACAATAACCAACCCGAGGTTTTCAAAATCCATTTTATCATCTCGCAGGCGATTGTTAAGCGTTTCCACCATCGCAACAAAGCAGGTATACTGCTCCTCATCGGGCAGGTCTTTCACCTTGCTCACGATGATTTTATTCTTTACATTGATATCCGACAAATGCTTGGAGGTTTGTCCCAGCAATTCGATTCGGTGTGTAAGAATGAGCACTTTTTTGCCGGTTTCTTTGATATAGCGGCGGGCTATCTCAGAAAAGATGACCGTTTTACCGCCACCGGTAGGCAACTGAAAGCAAAGGTTATACTTTTCCGGATGTTCCTTGAGGCGACTGAAAATTCTTTCCAGCGCATCTGCTTGATAATCATACAGTTTTTTTCCTTCTTTGATATCAAGTATCTCCAGGGGCTCTAAGGTCATAGTGTGGTAGTTAGCAAAAAAAATCAGGCAAAGATAGTCAGCCCTGTAGGGTTTAACGCGAATTCAAACACCAATTGTTTCCACATTGTGTTAAAAACAAATCTGTTGCACGAAAGAGTAATTTCATTAAACACGTATCTATTAGACATATTTCAAGACCTGCGCTGGAACGTACATTCGCGACATGATAACGTATTTAACGGTCATAGCTGCAGCCCTTACGGGAGCCTTTCTGAGTTTCTTCTGCGGGTTTGGATTAGGAACGCTGCTGCTCCCGGCCTTCATGCTCTATTTTCCTGCGCAGGTGGCTATAGCCGCCACTGCAGCTGTGCATATGGCCAATAATGTTTTTAAGTTGTTTTTAGTTGGAAAGCATGCACACAAGCCCACGCTGGTTTCTTTCGGTTTACCATCCGTTGCAGGTGCTTTGCTGGGGGCATGGAGCCTGCAAGGTTTAGCACAATGGGGACAACAGTTCAATTACGCGATTGCTGGCCGCGCATTTCAAACCGACAGCATTCGTATCGTCATCGCCCTGGTCATTCTTGGGTTTGCTCTCCTCGAATTGTCACCCGCCCTCAATCGATTGAATGTTCCCAAGCGTTGGTTTCCCGCGGGAGGACTTTTAAGTGGTTTTTTCGGAGGGCTGAGTGGTCATCAGGGAGCGTTGCGCAGTGCATTTTTGATGCGCGCCGGACTTTCCAAAGATGCCTTCATAGGTACACGTGTAGTGTGTGCCTGCCTGGTGGATGTTTCCCGCATCAGCGTATATGCAGCGTCCATCGCGCATGGCTGGGAAGAGATACGGCTCGATGTGCTGGCTGTTGCGACACTCGCCGCATATGGAGGAGCGTGGCAGGGCAACAAACTCGTAAAAAAAACTCAACTGCCTCTGCTGAATAAGATCATTACGGTTGCGTTGGTGCTCTTTGCGATAGCATTAGCCGGTGGTGTTCTGTGAACCCATCCTCCGCCAATTCGCACCTCGCACCTCGCACTTACTCCGCGTAGCTCCCGCATATCTCCGTAGTGCGTTCGCCAATGGTGAGCTTGCATACATGTGTCCCGCCGTCGCATTTGCCCGGAGCAATCGAAAGTTTCGCCTCATCGCCCTTCAGCTTTACTTCACCTGTGCCAACATTGGGCTTACCATCGACAACCAGTGGTTCCTTGCGCATGCTCGTCTCGGCAGAAGCGCCATCGACCGAGTACTTAACGAGAAAACTACCGTCTGCATTCGATATGATTTCAACCATCGACTTCGATGCAGAGCCGTTCGATTTAAAGTAGGCTTGTGGACTATTGTCGACCTGTTCTACTGCCGGAATGTTGCCCTGCTTTGCGGGTGCATCGGCTGAAGGCTGGTTGTTGTTGCAGGCCGTCAG
>JBJTRD010000283.1:0-2886 GCA_046075945.1 Flavobacteriales bacterium | reverse complement strand
TCCGAATCGGTCACCTCTAGTGTAAAATCACCGGAATCCAAATTCGTTAAACTTGTACCTGTGCAAGGCGCGCAGCCCGGGCCTGTCCAGGTGGTTGTGTAAGGGCCACCATTACCACCCGTAAGTGAAATAATATCAATTGAACCCCCGCCGGCTCCGGCATCTCCGCATGGGTTACCAACCGCTTCAAGCACGATGTCTATCTGCGGCACACACTCAAGTGTAAAATTGCTGGTGACTACGCAGTCGTTCACATCCGTAACTGTTGCTGTGTATTGACCACAACCGACATCGACCAGATTCTGCTCGTTGGTGAGAACTTCATCGGTGATAGAATTTGTCCAAACAATGGAGTAAGGAGGAGTACCCTGTTCTGGTGAAATATTGATGAACCCGTCTTCACTGGACGGACAGCTTACATTGAAGCCTCCATCATATAAAGAAAGCTCGTTCAAAGTAATTCGCACGGGGTCTATGGGTTCATTGATAACAATGGTTACACTTCCCACACTTGCGCAGTTGTTCTGATCTGTAACGCTTACTTCATACGTTCCGCTTGCCAGGTTAGTAGCTATCGGGCCATTGATGAATGAAGTGTGGCTCCAGATAAATGTGTAAGGGGTGCAACCTCCGGATGCCGTAACCGTTGCCTCACCCGTTTCAACACCTGAACATTGAAGATCTGTCTTGCCAACTACTTCGATTACCAGTGGACTTGGCTCCGTTAATATATAGCTGTTTGTGAATTCGCAACCTGCAGCATCAGTCAATGTGAATTCGTAGGTGCCTGCGCAGAGATTACTAGCATCGAGTGTTCCCGGTGAAACAAAGCCCTCGGGTCCGCTCCAGCTATAATCGTATGGCTCAATACCACCTGTAACTTCGATGCTGATGCTTCCGTCACAAAATCCATTGCAGGAAATTTGATTGCAGGAGTAATCGGACAGTGTCGCTGTTACATTCAATTGATTCGATTCGATAACATCGATGCAAGCGGTATTTTCACAACCGGCAGCATCAACGACTGTAACACAATAGGTACCCGCCGCCACACCGACAAGACTATCGGCTGTGCTAGTAAAGTTGCCGGGCCCTGTCCAGCTAAATGTGTAAGGTTCTACAGCATCACGCACAATAACCGAAACAGAGCCGTTAGAACCACCATCACACGTGACAGGCGCGGTATCAAGCTCAACCGCTATACTCGACACATTGATGGTAATTTCTTCCGAACGAACACAGGCACCAACTGTGGCCTCTATGGAGTACGTTGTTGCCTGGTTTGGGCAGACTTCAACAATCGGTTCAGAATCTGCCGGAATGTTCGCCGACCACGTGTAAGAAGACAGAGGAGAATCCGGAACAGTCGCTGTCAGCGTAACACATGATCCTATGCATGTATTAGTTTCGCTTGCCTCTAGTGTGAGCGGTATATCATCGTTGATATAAAAGTTGATGCTATCTACTACTTCATTATCTGAACACAGAGGGTTTGCTAAAAATATGGTGATGTATTCTTCGCCTTCCGGAAAAATATCTGATACGGCCGCTATGTTTATAGTAACAGAGGCCTCGTTTGCAGGAATAAAGATTGTATTAGCTGTCAAAGGAACACCGCTACCGATCGCCGGAGTGTAGTCTACGCCATTTGTGGCTGTGCCACCTACAAAATACACCACATCCTGTGGTTCATTGGTCACAATTTGACGCGTGAATGTGATGCTTCCATCCGAGCAACCTTCAACCATGTACTCCAATCCATTGGAGGTAGCTGTAGTTACCAATACCGGGTTTGATTCAATGGCTTGAATAAAGACGCCCGAATCGTAAACGCGGTCAGTACCGTCGGCGATGACTAGCTTGAGGTGATATGTTTCGCAGGGAATGAGATTCCCCACTTTAGCCACCAGATTTCTGGTGAAGCCATCGTACTGTATGAACTGTCCGAGTGGATTTTGATTGTTATAGTAGAAAGCTTGGTTGGAGAGGGCATTCACAGTGTTGATGGCTACTACCTGGCCTGTTGTGGGAATCAATGCAATGTTTACATCCGTTCCAATTCCGGGACCGCTGATGTAGAAACCAAAAACGTCATTGAATTGTGAATTAACCCACTCGTTGTATTCTTCCGAAGCAAATGTGTATTTGAACTTGATAGAGTCGCCCTGAGGAACGATATCGAACTCGAATTGAGTTGCATCGTACGTTGTTCTGTCCTGGGCCTGGTTGAGGAGGGTGCTTCCCGGACAATCGTTGTCGAAAAAGTCGCAAGTGCCTGCGCTTGTGGAACAGTTACCAATGGAGTTGTTTGGCCCGATGGCATAAAGTGCCTTACCTGTTGTGAGCAAGAGCCCTTGAGATGTTCCCAATTCAGTTCCAACAGACTGGTAGTATCCATAGGTGCTATCACATGCAGTGACGGAAACGTTGGAAATCTGAACTCCGCTGCCAACCAGGTTTTGAACCATTTGCTCCGGAGTAAGCGCGATGTTCACGCTCAACTGAGCAGTCGATTCAAAAATTGCCATAACTGCCATCGATGCAAGCAGTACTTTCTTGAGGTTAAGTTTTATCATAGTCGATAGAAAAATTCGTTTTTAAAGAGTTGTTCAGTTGCCTGAGCGTGCCTGCAAGCAGCGGTTGTCGAAAGCGCCAGGCTGCTGACCGGGAGCCCACTCGATGGCTGAAAGCCCAACAAGTGCTGCCAGCTGCTTGAAGGCTTCGGCCGATGAGGTATCAAGGATGCCATTCGACAATTTGACGCACATAACCTTAGCAGGTATGCAGACTGTCTCAATTATGAAACTACCATCGGCCTTCACGGCTTCATGCAATTCAGCATACTTGTTGAAATCGATTGAAGGATATTCAAAGTAAATACGCTCT
>JBJTRD010000282.1:0-9364 GCA_046075945.1 Flavobacteriales bacterium | reverse complement strand
GCTTGGTCAAATCAAAGCTTCCCAACCAGCTTCAAGGCTGATTGCGGTGGTGTTGATGCCAACTTCGCATCATGGACATACTTCTTGCTGCAAGCCGGTTCAGGTGCTGAGATGACGGGATATGGTAACTATACCGGCTCTTCTATCAACCTAGTGCATGCACCTGCCAACAATTACTTCGGTTTCCAATTGGGTGACGGAGCAAACAACTACAACGCAGCTGACAATGGCTTCGGAGGTTGGTTTAGCTACAACGGTTCATTCCGTCCGAACACAAACCAAGGTTTCACAACCATTTCTGGTGGTGGCGACTTTGCTTTCGAACTCGATTGCTGCCCAGATTACACCATCGAGCGTCAGTGGACTGCTATCGATTGTTCAGGTAATACCTCAACATGCACACAAACCATCAGCTTTAGCCCAAGCGCACAAAGCAATGGTGGTAACGATGGACAATCGACTATCGACCAGGAAGCAGTATCGAATGAGCGAGTTAGCAGCACCATTACCGTGTCGCCTAACCCAGCGAATACTACTGCTCTGTTCACATTCAAAGCCGCCAACAGCGCTAAGACGACTGTTGAGGTAATGGATATGACAGGTAAGAAGGTAGCCGATGTATTTATGGGAACTGTAGAAGCCGGTTCTTCATACGTTGTGAACTTCGATGTGAGCAACCTTGCAACCGGTGTTTACACGTATCGCTTGATTAATGGAACTGAGGTGAAGGTTGATCGCCTGATCATCAGACAATAATCCATAAGGTCAAAAACCTAACTTAAGAAAGCCCCTCGCGTTGCGGGGGGCTTTTTTCTTACCTATTCAATTGTTTAGCTACTCAATCGCGAGCAGTTTCATGACTTCATCATCTCCCGGTTTACATGAATAACTTTCCATTTCCAAGGGTTGCCAGTTTCACTTTTCATGACTACCCTTGCACTGCGAATTTTTTGGAGGTTTGCCTGAAAGTCACGTGGTAACTCGCTGATTTTGTGCACTCTCGACATTCACCGAAGTTATGATTCATTCTATTCGAGGCAAGCTCATCGAAAAAAGCCCTGTGCACGCTGTAATTGACTGCAACGGTATTGCTTACTTCATGCATATTTCGCTCGGAACATTCGGCAAATTGGGGCAAACCGACTCTGTAACGATGTATACCCACCTTAGCATCAACAGCAACGACTTTTCAGTTCATTTATATGGGTTTGCAGATGATTCGGAACGAGAGCTTTTTCGCAAGCTCATATCTGTAAGCGGTGTGGGTCCGAATACTGCGCGAATGGTACTTAGCGGATTAAGCACTGATGAAGTGAAGCAGATGATATTAATGCGTGATGTCGGCGGATTCAAGCGAATAAAGGGCATTGGAGAAAAAACTGCCGAACGCATTATCATCGATCTGCACGATAAAATTGCTAAGGGGGCTGACGTAGCGATTGAAAAAATTGGGGCGCCACACAATATCCAAAAACAGGAAGCGTTAGCGGCCCTGACTTTACTAGGATTAGACAAAACCAAAACCGAGAAACTCATTGATAAAATCGTGGTCATGCAGCCTGGAATTGCATTGGAAGACCTGATTAAGCAAGTGTTAAAGCAACTGTGACGAGAAGATTACTGACATCCCGAAGGCTAGCTTTGGCTGCAAGGCTTTGTTTTGTGCTGTCTTTTAGTGCGCTGGTTTGGCTCGGACTCGCTAATCCAAATTATCGACATCTCGAATCGAACCACATCCCTTACACAGCCAAACAAATAGCTGCATCGGATACCATTGGTGACTTGATATGGCCGGTAGAAGACAATGTTAATCCTTCTGAAGATGCCAGTGGGATAAATATTCCACTTCCCGACAACATTCAGTACTCAGTAGAATACAACCCAGCCACCGGCCAATATGAGGTGGTTCAGTCTGTAGGGGGCAAATTTGACTATCGGCCTCGTACTTCTATGACGCTTGAAGAGTATATGAATAGCCAGCAAACTGAAAATGTAAGCTCCTATTGGAAAGAAATACAGCAAGAGGAAGATGAGGCCAATCGTGAATACTCCAAAACCATTAAAATAGGCAGTGAAGGATTCGAGAACATCTTCGGGTCGAACGAAATTGAAATACGTCCGCAGGGTTCGGCGGAACTCACCTTTGGAGTGAACTCGTCGAAAACCGACAACCCCCGCATTCCTGAACGCCAACGTCGTATCACCACCTTCAATTTCGACCAGAAAATTCAGCTGAATGTAGTCGGAAACATAGGTACCCGCATGAAGCTCAATGTGAATTATAACACCGAGAGCACGTTCGACTTTGAAAATCAAATGAAGCTTCAATACACCGGCGATGAAGATCAGATTCTGCAAGGAATCGAGATGGGTAACGTGTCATTGCCCTTATCCGGGTCACTTATTCAAGGAAGCAGCAGTTTGTTTGGAGCCAAAATATCTACGAAATGGGGACACCTGAGAAACACAACGGTGGCATCGCAGCAGCGAGGTGAGCGAAAGGAAATTACAATTCAAGGCGGAGCTCAGTCGACAAATTTTGATATTACTGCAGACAATTACGAAGCGAACCGTCACTATTTCCTTTCCAGCTGGTTTCGCAACGAATATGACCGTGCAATGGCTTCATTGCCTGTAGTTGGCAGTGGTGTGAACATTACACGTATCGAAGTATGGCTTGTCAATCTTCAATCGAACACCCAGGATGTGCGCAATGCGGTTGCCTTCACCGATTTGGGAGAGGCCCCTCAATATATGTCGGGCGACTTAACGGATGGAGCGGGTGGAGTGCCCTTGCAGGATAATATTTTCTTCGATAACGCTAACATTGCTGTAACGCAAGCCGGCAACCCATCCAATCTGAACAATGACATTTACCTGGAAACCACAGGAACAGACCCATCCAACCCCAACTCTTCTTTCTCACAAGCGGTTTTGTCGGGAAGCCAATCTATTCAGGCATTGGCGCTGAATACAACAGGCGGATTCAACAACATGGTTAACGGTACCCACTTCGAACGCGTTAACAATATGCGGAAACTGACCGCTACCGAATACAGTTACAATTCTCGTTTAGGTTTTATTTCGCTTAAACAATCGCTCAATAATGCCGAAGTACTGGCCGTTGCCTATGAGTACACGTTGAACGGTAACACCTATCAGGTAGGAACTATTTCACAGGATGGCTTCGCTGCACCGCAAGCGCTTGTGCTGAAGCTTCTAAAACCAAGTATTACACGTGTTAAACTCAGCAACGGAACACAAGCCCCCTTGTGGGCGAATATGATGAAGAACGTATACTCGCTGGGAGCTTTTGGCATTTCTCCGGAAAATTTCAGATTGGATGTGTGGTATAACAATCCCGCTACCGGAGTAAATCAAAACTATATTCCACGACAACCGCTGGACGGTCAAATTCTTCTTCAAGTATTAAATCTCGACAAGATAGATGCTCAGCAAATGCCCTATCCGGATGGTTTCTTCGACTTCATTCCGAATGCTTCAACATCCGGTGGTTTGATTGATGCACAAAATGGGCGAATTTATTTTCCGGTCGCCGAACCATTCGGCAGCCACCTTTCGAAAAAAATCCGTGACGGGTTACCAGGTCAAAATGATTTAGCCAATCAGATTATATCACAAGTTGCATTTCAGCCATTATACGACTCAACGAAAACAGCAGCGCAAATACTGTTTCCGAATCTAAATCGATTCAGAATAAAAGGTCAATACCAATCTTCATCAGGATCTGAAATTTCGTTGAATGCTTTGAACATTCCTCAAGGCTCGGTCGTCGTAACCTCCGGAGGTATAAGACTTACAGAAGGTGTTGATTATACGGTGGACTATAACCTCGGGCGTGTACGGATTTTAAATGAAGGTATTCTTAGCAGCGGCCAACCCATCAATGTGTCGACAGAAAGTAATTCAATGTTCAACCTTCAATTCAAGACGATGCTGGGTAGCCGTTTTGATTACAAATTCAACGACCACTTCGCGGCCGGCGCTACATTTCTGAATCTTCGAGAGCGACCTGTCACTCAAAAGGTGAACATGGGTGACGAACCTGTAAACAACACGGTGATAGGACTTGATTTAGCGTATCAAAAAGAAGCGCCCTGGTTAACACGCTTGGTAGACAGAATACCGCTCATCGATACCAAAGCGAAATCAACTATCAGTTTCTCGGCAGAAGGAGCCAAACTATTCCCGGGACACAGCAGAGCAATTTCCAAAGACGGTAATTCGTATATAGACGATTTTGAAGGCAGCCAAAGCATCATCGATTTGAGAAGCCTCAATCAGTGGTTTATGGCGAGCACACCCAAACAACAAATCAATTTGTTTCCTGAGGGTAACTATGAAGACAGCCTAATTTACAATTACAATCGGGCACGATTGAGTTGGTATGTAATTGACCCCCTATTCTTCCGCACGACCAGTGGGCTCACGCCTCAAAATATTATTGACGATAACTGGTATAGTGACCATCGCATGCGTGAGATTCTGGAAAGTGAAGTATTTCCCAATCGTCAGCTTCCACCGGGCACTCCACCCAACATTGCGACATTCGATTTGAATTTTCAACCCGCAGAACGCGGGCAATACAACTACGAGTTGCCTGGCGGAACAAATGAATCTGCAGGCTTGACAACCAGTGGCAAGCTCATCGACCCTGAAAGTCGATGGGGCGGAATTCAACGCGCTTTAACCACAACGGATTTTGAAGCGAGCAATGTTCAGTTCATTCAGTTCTGGCTGATGGATCCTTTTAATGAGGATAGTGAAAATGCCAGTGGTGGTGACCTCTATTTCAACCTTGGAAATGTTTCAGAGGATGTGCTGAACGATAATAACTGGACCTATGAAAATGGCTTCCCGAGTCCGAATTCGCCGCTTGAAACAGACACTTCTGTTTGGGGTCTTTATCCTTCGCCGAATAACTTCAATGTTGTAAATGCTTTCGATAACTCTACGGGTAACTATGCAACACAAGATATTGGTCTGGACGGTTTAAACAACTCAGCAGAGTCAGGTTTCTTTGCTGACTGGCTCAACGTTGTGAATGGTTTCCTAACCGATTCGGCATACGCTAGTTATGCTCAAGACCCATCGAATGACGATTTCCGATATTTCCGAAGTTCACAGGCTGATGCCTCTGAGCTAAGCACATTGGAGCGTTACGTTTACTTCAATAACAACGAAGGGAATTCTAACACAGCAACACCTGACGGCTATCCAATTACAGCCACTACCCTTCCCAACTCAGAAGACATTAACCAGGACATCACCTTAAATAACATTGAAAGTTATTTTCAATATCGTGTCAGTCTCCGTAAAAATGACCTGGGGGAATCCAACATAGGCCGCAACTACATCACGGATAGTTTTGAAACTACTCGAACAGTTGCCGACGGTACGGAGCGAAAAATCCGGTGGTATCAGTTTAAGATTCCAATTCTGGAATTTGAGAGTCGGATAGGAGGCATTGCTGATTTCCGTTCAATACGCTACGTGCGTGTATTCCTTAAGGGTTGGCAACAACCCGTGAATCTTCGCTTCGCACGACTTGAGTTAGTTCGAGGCGAATGGCGCAAATATGTTGGTCCACTCAAAGCACCGGGAGAAATAGAAATGGGTGATCCTCCACCAACCATCTTCAACATTGCTGCAGTTAACATTGAGGAAAACGGGAATCGTGAACCCGTGCCTTATGTTGTTCCACCCGGAATTATTCGTGAACAAGATGTGGCTAGTGCAAACTTGAGAAGTCTCAACGAACAAGCATTGTCTTACCAGGTCTGTAACCTCGAAGATGGCGATTCACGCGCGGCTTATCGCACCGTTAACTTCGACCTTCGACAGTACAAGCGTTTACGCATGTTTGCTCATGCCGAGGCGCTCGGGTTGGAAAGTGAATTAAAAGACAAAGACCTCACAGTATTTGTTCGCTTAGGGTCTGACTTTAATGATAACTACTATGAGTACGAAATGCCCATGAAGGTTACGCCATGGTACAATGGTGACGAAGAAGCAATTTGGCCGCAGGAAAATAATTTTGAAATATTCACCAAGGATCTTCAAAATTTAAAAGCTAATCGCCCTCCCGGCACAAACATAACGACCGAGTACTCCACACGCATAGGAGATGCGCGCGTTACCGTCAAGGGGAATCCGAATATTGCCAACGTTACAGTGCTCATGATCGGTGTGCGCAATCCTGCGAAGCTCGACAATCCGTTTGCCTCCAATGATGATGGCAAATCGAAATGCGCCGTCATTTGGGTAAATGAACTTCGTCTTTCCGATTTCAATGAGACCGGAGGATGGGCAGCGGTAGCACGCCTGAATGCTACGCTTGCCGACTTCGCTACTGTAGCAGTTGCCGGTAATATGTCGACACCCGGATGGGGTACATTGGAGCAGAGTGTGCAAGAGCGTCAGCAAAAAACGGTCGTCGGGCTCGATGCAAATTCCACCGTCCAAATCGGAAAATTCTTCCCTGAGAAATGGGGTGTAACTCTTCCCATGTATGTTGGATATTCGGAAACGGTTAATACACCAAGATTCAGCCCCCTTCAACCCGATTTGGAATTGGGTGATTTACCGAATGTCAACCAGGAAATCAAAAAGAAGTCTCAAGACTACGTAAAACGACGAAGTATCAATTTCACCAACGTGCGCATTGCCCCTAAAAAAGGAGGTGGTGGAGGTGCAGCGGGAGCCGGCGGCGATTCCGGGAAAACACCACCTGCTGCCGGCGGTGAAACCACACCGGCGTCGAATGGTGGAGCCGGCAAAGACCGATTCTATAATATCAAGAATTTTTCTGTCACCTATGCATACAACGAAGAATACAGGCGAGATATAAATATCGATTGGCGACTTCATAAAACATATCAGGGAGCTTTTGATTACTCGTTCACCAACAAACCGAAAGAGATTAAACCATTTGAGAAAATTCCGGTTATCAAAACATCGAAATACCTGAAATGGATAAAGGATTTCAACTTTTACCCTAGCTACAAACAAATAGGTTTTCATACCGAGATGAATCGGGGATATGAGACGAGTCGGATTCGAAATAATACCCTCGAACTGACCGGTGTTTACAGCGACCTGCTGCTAACTACTCAAGTGCAAAAAACATGGAACTGGACCCGCGCTTATACCTTCAAATATGACTTGACAAAAAGCTTGAAATTCGACTTTGGTGCAAATTCTACAGCACTTGTGGGTGAACCACGCGGTGTTATTGATAAAGAAAATACAGAGTGGTATGACGCCTACAAGGATACTGTGTGGAGTAACATTCAATCGGGTGGAAACAATACCCTTTACAACCACAATGTAAACATCAGCTACAAGCTGCCATTCGAGAAGTTTCCGCTCATCGACTTCCTGAGCAGCGACGCTCGCTATGGCTCCACTTACCAATGGAATCGTGCGCCATTCTCACAAGACTCTCTCGGCAATACCATTCAAAACACTCGACAAATTCAACTCAACACACAAGCAAACTTTGAAACACTTTATAACAAAGTGCCATTGTTAAAAGACATCAATACTGGTAAGAAGCCGAAAGACGATAAGAAGAAAAAAGAAAAAGAAGACCCCACCAAAAAGGACGGTTTCGGAAAAGATGAGAAGGAGAAAGAAGATAAAGGGGAACCTTTCAATCCTATGCATGCCGCGTTGCGCTTCTTAATGATGGTGCGTAATGCCAATGCTACCTATACACGCAACGAGGGTATGCTCTTACCGGGCTATGCGCAACCTTCCAAAATTTTGGGCTTGGATGAGAGTTTTAACGCCCCGGGAATTCCCTTCCTGCTTGGACAACAAAACACCGATATCTGGGGCGATCCAACCGGAGAAAATTTCGCTTTGAATGCCGCCTCCAATGGATGGCTTGTGCAACTGCCCACGCTCAACACTCAATACAACGAAACGTTTTCTGAAACCTGGAATTATAAAATTAATCTGGAGCCTATCAAAAGCTTCAAGATTGAATTGACGGCCAATCGTACGGAAGGACGAAACCTTACGAGCTTCTTCCGTTTGGATGATGAAACGGGGCTTTATGTTTTCGATTCACCGATGGAAACAGGAAACATAAGCGCTTCCATTATCTCTTGGCCCACCGCATTCCTGCGCGATGACAAAGACAATCAATACCAAAATGACGCATTCAGCGCATTCCTCGATAACAGACTGACTTACTCAGATCGCTTGAATGGTGAGACCTATCAATTGGCTACGCCTGAAGTAAACGGCTATTACAGTGGATGGGGACCAACATCACAGGATGTAGTTATACCCGCATTTATTGCCGCATATACCGGACAAAGCGCGAATGAAGTTTCATCAAATCCATTCAAGATAAAAGTTTCTCCTAACTGGAGCGTAACGTATGATGGACTCTCAAAAATTCCTTCCATTAAAAAGTACTTCAAACAATTCAGTCTTAAACATAGTTACCGTTCGACCTATACCACCAACTACATATCGAATTTGAATTTCACTCCTGATGAACAGGGACTGCCTACAACACTTGACCAGAGCGATTTCCCAAATTACATTACTCAAAAACAGATTAACAGCGTAAGCATTTCGGAGCAAATAACACCGCTGGCTCTCGATATGACATTGAAGACTAAAAAGAAGAAGAACAAGGAAAAGACAAACGAGCCGCAATTAAAAGTTGAATATAAAAAAGACCGAACACTGGCGCTTGGTCTGACCAACTATCAACTTACAGAAACCAAGAGTAACTCCCTAACGCTGGGAATGGGCTATAAAATCAATGAAGTACCTAATCCGTTCCGTAAGAAAAACAGCAAGCTTCCAATTAAAATGTTGGCGAATACATCGCTCAATTTGCGCGCAGATCTAACCGTTCGTGATAACGTAACCCTCATACGCAAAATGGTTGAGCAGACCAGTCAGCCTACTGCCGGTCAACGTTTGTACAGTTTAAAAACCAGTGCTGATATGGCTGTTAGTGATAAACTAACCATTCGTTTCTTCTACGATCATCAAATCAACAAGCCGAAAATTTCGACCTCCTTCCCCACTTCGAATATTTCGACCGGTATATCTCTTCGATTCAGTTTAAACAGTTAATTCTCTTTGCGCAAAACAGCTAGAATGGGCGCTATCAACAAAACATTTGTTTCGAATTTGTTGATGCTGATTGGAGTCAATTTGCTCATCAAACCATTCTATCTGCTCATCATTGAAGCTCAGGTACAAGAGCGAATCGGTGCGGAAAACTTCGGTCTTTACTTCGCTCTTCTGAATATATCCTTCATCCTAAACATTCTTCCGGATCTTGGAATTACGAACTGGAACAACCGCAACA
>JBJTRD010000281.1:0-2582 GCA_046075945.1 Flavobacteriales bacterium | reverse complement strand
TGTTGAATTATTCAAGCGCGATCGCTATCTGATGGAGGGCGGACACAAAGTGCTCAACTACCATGAGTGATTTTTGTTGTTGAACATTTTTAATCTGAATTCAACCCTTGGCAAAATCGAAATCGTTGATCTATGAATTGTTGAGGCCATTCGTATGGTCGGGTATTCGATTGTTCTTTCGCAAAGTGGTTGTCAAAAATGCGCACAACCTTCCTTCTGACAGGCCGGTAGTAATTGTTGCTAACCATCAAAATGCGCTACTCGATCCGGTTGTTTTGTGTATCTCAACTTTCAGACAACTGCACTGGCTTACGCGTGCCGATGTATTTAAGAGTAAATGGGTGGCGAAGTTTCTTCATCGCATCAACATGATGCCTGTGTACCGCGAGCGCGATCGGGTAGCCGATATACACGACCGTAACAATGAAATTTTCAATGAATGCTACGGGCGCATGAAGCGTAATGCATGCATAGGCATTTTCCCCGAAGGTACGCATCGTGGTAAAAAACAACTGGTGCCTTTGAAAAAGGGGCTGGCCCGGTTGGTATTGGGGGCCCATGAAGCGGGTGTTGAGAATTTATGCATCGTACCCGCGGGTCTCGATTACGAAAGCTTTTACGAACCTCAGAAACATCTGCTGGTCAAATTTGGAAAGCCCATTGAAGTATCGGGGATCATACAACAAAACGCTGAAAGCCCGGCCAAGGGGCACGCTGAAATTACACGAGTTGTAGCGGCCGAATTGAAGAAGCTCATGATCCATATCGACACCGAAGATGTTCACCATGAAATTCTATCGCTGAAGCCTTTGCTGGATGCTCTGCACCGGAATGAAACTACCATGCAGAAATATGAGCGATTTCATAGTATAGCGATGGAGTTGGATGGTAATACCGTTTACCACTCTTTTTTGAATCATGAAGTAAATCGTTATCGCTCGTCATTGCATGAGCTTCGGATCGACGAACAGTTGTACTCAAACCGCCTCACTATCTTGAATTGGATTTTTTTAGTGGTGGGTGCTCCCGTTGCACTTTTTTCTGCAATGGTTTTTGCGCCAATTCAGTTGTTCACTGAGCGATTTGTTCGCACGGTCATTCAAGATACGCTCTTTCGAAATTCGATTCGGATTTCGTTTTGGACGTTTATTACCCCATTGTATTTATTGCTTGTTTATGGTATTATACGATGGGCCGGTGCTCAATCGCCGGTTACATTGCTTCCTCTGATCGCGCTCCCGGCAGGTCTTATCACCTTACCGTGGTGGCGCAACACGCTGCTTATTTCCCATTGGATACGATGCACTCGTATGCGCAAATCAGCCAAGTTTCAGGAATGGTTAAAACAACGTGCAGAGGTTATTCATTGGTTGGAAAAGATACCCTACATAAAAAACGATGTATAAAAGAATCAATGGTTTACAGCATATCGGAGTAGCTGTTTCTGATATGGATGTGTCGCTGAAGTTTTACCGTAAATTTTTCGGTCTCGACATTCCATTTTTCGATAGTGTGCAACCCGCGCCTCTTATGGATGTGTACACGCGCAACCAAACAATCACCAAGCGCGCAAGTATGGTGATGAATCTGCAGGGTGGATGTGCAATTGAAGTTATTCGCCCTACATCGTTTGAGCCTGTAAAGGCTAAAAACCCCGTTCAGATGGGCGATTTGGGGATCTTTATTACCCAATTGAAATGCAAAGATCTTCGCGTTACTCATCAATTTTGCAGGTCGGAAGGAGCAACAGGTGTGACAGACATTGCAAGTGATCCGGCAGGGCGAGATACGTTCTACATGCAAGACCCCGATGGCAATCTGTGGCAGTTTATTCAAGGAGATAATTGGTATACCAACAGCGGCCACCACAGCGGTGGTGTTGTGGGTTGTACGACCGGTGTTTCCAATATGGAGAAGGCACTGAAACTCTATGCCGACATTCTTGGTTTTGATAAGGTCGTATATGATGTGACCTCAACGTTTGCCGATTGGAATGCACTTCCATCCGGAAATCAGAAGTATCGTCGAGTACTCCTTACACAGGGAAATCAGCCCGGCGGTGGTTTTGCGCGTGTAACAGGCAGGACGTCGATTGAGTTGGTGCAGGCGCTTGAACGAACACCGCATTTTATTTTCGAGGATCGTATTTGGGGTGACACCGGTTTTGCGCACATTGGCTTTGATGTGAAGGGCATGAAGGCCCTTGGTGCTGATTTGTCGGCAGCGGGTTATGGTTTCACTTGCGATAGCAGTAACGCGCTTAGCATGGGAAATACGAAAGTCCATTGCACCTATATACATGACGATGACCGAACACTCATCGAAATGATTGAAGTGTATAAAGTACCAATCATTGAAAAGTGGGGTGTTTTTCTGAACGTGGAGAAGCGTGATCCCCTCAAGCCTTTGCCTGATTTTATGTTGAAGGCATTGCGATTCTCCAGAATCAAGGACTGAGTTTAGCGTGCTGAACGCTTGCGAAGAATCTTTTCGAACAAGGCAGGAACAAAGCGCCGTAGCGTTAATCCAAGCACCTCTTTGCCTCCAATACCGAATTCTTTTGTTCCTGCGGCTACACCGCG
>JBJTRD010000280.1:0-3308 GCA_046075945.1 Flavobacteriales bacterium | reverse complement strand
TCATGTCAGAACTTGACGCATTTTGATAAACGTAAAAAAACAACTTAGGAATAAATTATGCGGGTTATTCCAAGCTTTTAGGGCAGTGAAGAGCTAGACCCTCGCCTTCTCAAAAAAGCCGTACGCCTCGACCGAGCGAAGCCGAGGTCAATAACTTGCGAGAAACTACCGGTCCCCGAGCGAAGTCGAGGGGCGTAGTTCGACTGCGCTCACCAACCGCCGATTCCTGAGCGCAGTCGAAGGGCGGTCCCTGAGCGTAGTCGAAGGGTTTCATCGTAACATTGCATCAATTCCGATTTTAAAATCCAGCGCATGAGCGACACTATTCAAATTCATCAGGTAGGATCGGTAGCACTGCTGCGTCTGAACCGCCCGCAAGTCTACAATAGCTTCAACCGTGAAATGGCATTGGCACTGCAATCGGCTCTCGATGATGCCGCGGCCAATAAGGACGTTCGGTGCATCGTAATCACGGGAAATGGAAAAGCATTTTGTGCCGGACAAGATCTTGCTGAAGTAACTGGCCCGAATCCGCCCGGATTCAAAACCATTTTGGGCGAGCACTATAACCCCATCATCGAAAAGATTCGCAACGTGGCTAAGCCGGTTGTGGCCGCTGTGAATGGTGTTGCCGCAGGCGCAGGTGCCAATATTGCTCTGGCGTGCGATGTCGTTATCGCAACTGACTCAGCGTCTTTTATTCAAGCGTTTTCCAAAATAGGATTGGTGCCCGACAGCGGTGGAACGTTCTTCTTGCCTCGCCTTATTGGCTTTGCAAAAGCTTCTGCCATTATGATGACAGGCGAAAAAATTAGTGCATCTGATGCTGAGCGCTGGGGCATGATTTACAAATGCGTAGCCGATGATCAATTCGAAGAGACCATCACACGCATGGCACAAGAACTTTCATTGATGCCAACACATGCCTTGGGTCTTACAAAAGCAGCGCTCAATGCCAGCATGAATAACACCATCGAACAGCAACTTCAACTCGAAGAACACTATCAAATTGAAGCCGGAGGAACGAACGATTATAGCGAAGGCGTAACAGCTTTCATGGAAAAAAGAAAGGCTGTTTTCATAGGCCGATAAAACGCAGGAAAATGAGCGAATGGATTTCAATTCAAGATCAGCTTCCCGAAGACGGACAGCGATTGCTCGGTTACATTCCCGGCAACCGTGTATTTCTGCCAGGCAAATCCGGTGAATTTGAAATGCGCGAGGTCGTTATACTGAAATTCCTCAAAGATTTCTACCCTGCCGAAAGTGAAAAGTGTGCGAAACACGGTCCCCACTTCTGGCAAGGCGAAGGCAATAGCAATCATTTTTTTAAGGATGTGACGCATTGGATGGAGCTGCCTGCGGGAGTGGCGAATGACGAATGACGAGTGGCGAGTGGCTATGTTTAACCGCAATCTGCGGGTGGGTTTGGTGAGCGAAGTCGATCACGGTTGGTGAGCGCAGTCGAACCAACTCCCAACACAAGAAATACAAACACTAAGTGTACACCATACACCTTGCATATATTTGAAACCACTATTGACACGATTTCTATGAAAACAATTCTATCCTCATTGATTGTACTTGCTATTCCATTTTCTGGAGCAGCTCAGATTTTATCGACCAGTCCTCCATTCCCTACCCAAACCGACGTAATCACCATTACATACAATGCCGGGTCGGGCAATGCCGAACTCAACAACGTGGTGCCGCTCTATGCACACACCGGTGTAGTTACGCAAAACGACGTCGACAATTGCGTCAATAACTGGCAGTATGTGAAGGGCCCCGACAACGTTTGGGGAACGGCCAACAGCTCGCTTCTGCTTTCGCCACAAGGCAGCAACTTGCATACGATTCAAATTCAACCTTCAACCTTCTACGATGAAATGCCCGGGGGTACTGACGTTGCTCGCCTGATGTTCGTGTTTCGCAATGCCGTAGGTTCACTCGTGGGTCGAAACGCAGACGGTTCCGACATTTATCTCGATTTATACGAGCCCGGTTTTCATGCAGGAATCGTTCAACCGTATCAGCAGGTTATCAATGCGGCTATAAACGAGAACATACCGCTCCAATGCGCCTCTTCATCACCGGCAACGCTCACGCTGACCGTCAACGGTGAGGTCGTTGCGACCGCTGAAAACTCAACATCACTCAATTACACCTTCAATCAGGCTTTAAATGGAGGCTACGATGTTGTTCTCACTGCTACAGACGGAGTGAACACCGAAAGCGAAACCATCCTCATCAACATCAACCCACAACCTGCTGTAGTAGCCGCTCCAGTTGGTACACAGGATGGTATTACTGTGATCAACAATACCACTGTCCGTTTGCAATTGCATGCACCCAATAAAGATTTTGTTTACGTGCTGGGCGACTTCAACAACTGGCAGTTCAATGCGGCATACCTCATGAACCGTACACCCGCTGGCAACAAGTATTGGCTCGACATTACAGGACTCGACCCGAATACAATCTACGCGTTTCAATACAGCATCGATTTGGAAGACATGCGCATAGCAGACCCATATACAGAAATGGTGCTAGACCCATGGAACGACCCGTGGATTCCAACTTCCACCTTTCCCAACATTCCGGAATACCCGCGCTGCAGCACTTCTCAAATTGTTTCTACCTTAAAAATCAATCAAGGTAATTTTAGCTGGACAGACGCTTCATACGTGAGGCCGCCTGCAGAGCGCCTCGTTGTTTATGAACTGCATGTGCGCGACTTCATCTCTGCGCGCAATTACCAAACGCTCACAGACACTCTCGACTATCTCGATCGTCTGGGAGTGACGGCCATCGAATTGATGCCAATCAATGAATTTGAGGGCAACGATAGCTGGGGATACAATACCTCCTTCTTCTTCGCCCTCGATAAAGCCTATGGTACCAAGGAGGCGTTTAAAAACTTTGTTAATGAATGCCATAATCGCGGCATTGCGATTCTGATGGATATCGTTGTAAACCACGCGTTCGGTCAAAATCCGATGGTCAGATTGTACTTTGATCCGGAAGCAGGTGATTACGGTCAGCCGACAGCTGAAAATCCATGGTTCAATCAGACTCCCCGCCACGATTTCAGCGTAGGCTACGACTTTAACCACGAAAGTGGTCTTACGCGCAATTTCTTCAAGCGGATGATGCGTCATTGGATTGATGAGTACCATATTGACGGGTATCGTTTTGACCTCTCCAAAGGTCTTACTCAGGATTCCACGCTGGGCAACATTGGCGCTTGGGGAGCATATGACCAGAGCCGTGTCAATATTTTGACAGACTACTACAACGATATTCAG
>JBJTRD010000279.1:0-5901 GCA_046075945.1 Flavobacteriales bacterium | reverse complement strand
GAGCCGGGCGAAGCAAGAAAACTACATCGACGCTCAATACCCACCATCGGAGGCATCATGATTTTCGCAGGAACCATTATTGGTTACTGCCTGTGGTTTCCATCCAAAGAAGGTTGGATACTGGGTAATAACTATTTCCCTATTGAAGCCCTAAATGAATTCAAGTACCTCGTGGCGTGCATGTTCATTTTGTTTTTTCTTGGATTGAAAGACGACATCATTGGTGTATCGCCAAGTAAAAAACTATTGGTCCACATGCTGGTAGGATTCATTGTGGTGTACGTTGCCGACATACGTATCACCCAGTTTTGGGGTCTTTTCGGGGTTGATTCACTGCCCTATTGGCTCAGTATTTCACTCTCTGTTTTCGTCTACATCGTAATTGTGAACGCCATCAATTTAATCGACGGCGTCGACGGATTAGCAGCCGGTTTTGGGTTCATTGCAAGCATAGCCTTCGCTTATTGGTTTTATAAAACAGGCGACCAGCCACTGGCACTGCTCGCTGTTGGACTTGCGGGCGCATTACTCGGATTTTTAGTCTACAATTTCCAACCTGCCAAACTTTTTATGGGCGATTCCGGCTCACTCATTATTGGCTTAGTGTTGTTTGTGCTTGCAGTTAAACTCATCGAATTCCCCGTTAAGCGAATGCTGGTTTACATGGAACCGGTCCCCAAGCCGGTTCTTGCCATGGCCATTCTCGCCTATCCGCTCATCGATACGCTGAGAGTTTTCATTCTTCGAGCGCTCCGCGGACGTTCTCCTTTTTCGGCCGACAAAAATCACATTCATCACAAATTGCTTGCAATCGGTCTTAGTCACCGACAAACGTGTTTCGTACTATACGGCTTCTCCATTGCTATCATCCTGCTCACCTTCATGAGCCCCTCCTACTCGCCCAACGTAAGCTTCATCATTATTCTATCGTTGGCTGTCGTATCCTTGAACTCCGTATTTCTCTTTAAAAACAAACGCTGAAATTCCAGCATTGCAAAAAAATCTTGTATGGGAAAAATCCTCATCATCGACGACGAACAAACCATTCGCAGAGCGCTCAAAGAAATTCTCGAATACGAATCATTTGAAGTAATCGAAGCAGAAGATGGCCCAAGCGCGCTTAAACAAGTCGAGAAGGAAACCTTCGATCTTATTTTTTGCGATGTTAAAATGCCGCGCATGGACGGCATCGAAGTCCTTGGTAAGCTGAAGGAAAAAGGCGTTGAAACACCTGTCGTAATTATTACGGGTCATGGTAATGTTGAAACCGCTGTAGAGTCATTGAAGAAAGGGGCCTATGATTTCATCCAGAAACCTCTCGACCTCAATCGCATACTGGTTACGGTGCGCAATGCATGTAATCAGGTTTCCTTGCAGAAAGAAACGAAAACGCTGCGCAAGAAAATCGCAAAAGCTCCGGCATTTCAAATTGTAGGAAAAAGCCCTGCGATTGAAGAAATTAAAAAGATGATTGATACGGTTGCTCCCACCGAAGCACGCGTGCTCATCACCGGTGGCAACGGTTCGGGCAAAGAACTCGTGGCGCGGCAGCTGCACGATAAAAGCGAGCGCGCCGCAGGTCCATTCATCGAGGTAAATTGTGCTGCTATACCTACCGAACTAATCGAAAGCGAATTGTTTGGTCATGAAAAGGGCTCGTTCACTTCGGCCATCAAAACACGACAAGGAAAATTTGAATTGGCCGATGGCGGCACGCTCTTCCTCGATGAAATAGGCGACATGTCGCTGGCCGCTCAGGCAAAAGTGTTGCGCGCTTTGCAGGAAAGTAAAATCACCCGCGTGGGTGGCGACAAAGACTTCAAGGTAAACGTGCGAGTGTTTGCTGCTACCAACAAAGATTTACGTAAAGAAATTGAGAACGGTAATTTTCGCGAAGACTTGTTCCACCGTCTCTCCGTCATTGTCATACGTGTGCCTTCTCTCAGTGAGCGAAAAGACGACATACCATTACTGGCCGACCATTTTTTGCAACTCATTGCAGAAGACTATGGACAACCCGTGAAAGAAATTACAACAGGAGCGCTCAAAGCACTGCAAGAACTGAAGTGGACAGGCAACGTACGCGAGTTTCGCAATGTGATGGAACGACTCGTCATTCTCTCCGGAAAATCGATCGACGAAAAATTGGTGAAGGCCTACGCAGTGCCGAACTTTAGTTGATGGTTTAAAGTTGCGAGTTGAAGGTTGAAGGTTGGGCCCTCCTATAATCCCACATTCCTTCCCCCGTTGTTCATATTCTCCCAATATTTTTGACTACCTCCCGATATACCTGCGCGAGGTGAACACAGAAACTAATTTCCTAACTGAATTAAACGACGCACAGCGCGCGGCTGCTGCTCATATCAACGGGCCGCTCATGGTGATAGCCGGCGCCGGTTCCGGGAAAACGCGCGTACTCACTTACCGCATAGCGCATCTTATTCATCAGGGTGTTGATCCATTTCAAATACTAGCCCTCACCTTTACCAACAAGGCCGCGCGTGAAATGAAGGCTCGTATCGGAAAACTCGTTGGAGACCACGAGGCGCGCAACATCTGGATGGGTACTTTCCACTCCATATTCGCCCGCATTCTCCGCATCGAATGCGAACGCATCAACTATCCTCGCACATTCTCCATCTACGACACGGCCGATTCGAAAAGTCTCATCAAAGACATCATCAAAGAGATGGGGCTCGACGATAAAATATACAAGCCCGGTGTAGTTTATAATCGTATCTCTTCAAGCAAAAACAATCTTATTTCTGCCGAAGATTATCTGAACGATGTGGAGATACAAGCGGAAGACCGCACCACAGGCAAACCGCAAATGGGTGAGCTCTACAAGGCCTACAACCTTCGTCTGTTCAAAGCAGGAGCGATGGATTTCGATGACTTGCTTTTTAAAACCAATGAGCTGCTGCGCGACTTTCCAGACGTGCTTCATAAATATCAGCACAAGTTTCAATACATCCTGGTCGATGAGTATCAGGACACCAACTTCTCTCAATACCTCATCATCAAACAGCTCGGTGCGGCATACGAAAACGTTTGTGTTGTCGGTGACGACGCGCAAAGCATCTACGCTTTCCGAGGTGCCAACATTCAGAACATTCTCAACTTTCGAAAAGATTATCCGGAATACTCGCTCTACAAACTCGAACAGAATTATCGTAGCACGAAAGTGATTGTAGAAGCAGCCAATTCTATCATCTCGAAAAACAAAGACCAGATAAAAAAGTCTGTTTGGACAGCGAACGAAGAAGGTGCGCGCATCAAGGTGCACAAGGCACTCACCGATAATGACGAGGGTAATTTTGTTGCGAATCAAATTTTTGCAACCCGCGCAGAAACGGGCTCTGAAGCATCTTCATTTGCGATTCTATATCGCACCAACGCGCAAAGCCGTTCGTTTGAAGAAGCGTTGCGCAAGCTCAACATTCCCTATAAAATTTATGGTGGCCTCAGCTTCTATCAGCGCAAAGAAGTGAAAGACCTTGTGGCTTACTATCGACTGGTATGCAACCCCAACGATGAAGAATCGCTCAAGCGTGTCATCAATTATCCGAAGCGCGGCATTGGCGATACTACCATCAATAAACTCGTGGTAGGTGCAGCCGATCGCAACATCAGCGTATGGGAAATGATTGGGTGTGCGCATGAAGTTGGACTCGGCGGTGCAACCATGAACAAGGTGAATGAGTTTGTGCTGCTCATTCGGAGTTTCGCGGTGCAGCTGGAAGTAAAAAACGCTTACGACCTCGGACATCAAATCGCTTCTGAATCGGGATTACTGAAAGAACTTTACAGCGACCGCACTCCGGAAGGTGTTGCGCGCTATGAAAACATACAGGAGTTGCTCAATGGTATGAAGGAATTTTCCGACAAGGAAGATCCCGAATTCCCCGATCGATTGCAAAGCCTCGGCGATTTCCTCATCGATATCGCACTGCTTACAGATGCCGACAATGAAGATGAAAGCGACGAAGGCAAAGTGTCGCTCATGACCATACACGCTGCCAAAGGACTCGAGTTTCCGTACGTGAATATTGTCGGAATGGAAGAACAACTCTTCCCTTCACAGCTCAGCATCAACTCGCGGGAAGAGCTGGAGGAAGAACGGCGCCTTTTTTATGTTGCCCTCACACGGGCAGAAAAAAGAGCAACCCTCAGCTATGCCTTAAGTCGTTATCGCTGGGGGCAGCTCCAATATTGCGAGCCTTCGCGCTTCATAGAGGAAATCGATGAGCAGTATTTGGAACTCCCTTCGCCCGAGCGCACCCCGATGGCAACCAAGCCGATTGATTTTCGTTCAGAGCGTGGCAACTTTTTCAAAAAACCAGCGGCTGGCGAACGACCTGCGCGGCCTGTTGAACGAGCGCCCGAGCCTTCAACACCCGTGGCTCCGCCAGCCGGGTTCAAAAAAATCACCTCGGCGGCGCCTACCCTTCCTCTGGGAGGCGAATTCGCTCAACCGGGCGACCTGGAAGTTGGTTCGGAAGTGGTACACGAGAAATTCGGAAAAGGAAAAATCATTTCGCTCGATGGCGAGATGCCCGATGTAAAAGCAACAATTTTTTTCCCGTCAGCAGGTCAAAAGCAATTATTGCTCAAATTCGCCAAACTAAAATTCGCTTAACCAATGTCCTTTTTTCGTTCGCTGCAGCAGTTGCGTATTCACAACCACAAAGGAGTGGCGCTGCTTATCGACCCCGACAAAATGCGCGAAGAAAGTAAGGTAAAAGCCCTCGCTGAGTTGGTACAACATGCCGAATTAAGCGCAGTATTCGTGGGCGGTAGTCTCATGGTAGGCAACCATTTTCAGCAATGTGTGAAGTGGGCGAAAAAACACATGCCGGCCTCCATCGTCCTTTTTCCCGGAAGCCCCGATCAAATAAGCGAGCAGGCAGATGCCCTGTTGCTATTGTCGCTCATCTCCGGAAGAAACCCGGAACTGCTTATTGGCAATCATGTACAGGCCGCTCCTCGCCTGGTAAAATCACAACTCGAAATTATCAGTACTGGATATATGCTGGTCGATTGCGGAAAATCAACTACTGCTTCCTACATCAGCCAAACCTTTCCAATACCGCACAACAAACCGGAAATAGCCGCCGTAACAGCCATTGCCGGTGAAATGATTGGCATGAAGTGCATGTACCTCGACGGAGGAAGTGGTGCCGAAAATCCGGTGTCACTCGAAATGATTCAAGCCGTGCGCAAGTCGGTAGCTACACCGCTCATCGTTGGGGGTGGCATACGACATGAAGATCAGGCGCGCGATGCTTTCCGCGCAGGAGCCGACCTCGTAGTTGTGGGTACTGTAATCGAAGAAAATCCCGAACTACTATTTTCAATATCCAACGCTTCGCACACCATTCGATAGCCGACGCCATGATTAAAAGACCCTTCAACCTCCAACGATGGATTGCAGATAACCGTGATTTATTGAAACCACCCGTTGGCAATAAAAACCTCTATCACGAATCGGGCGATTATGTAGTGATGATTGTGGGCGGTCCCAACGCACGTAAAGACTATCACTTGAATGAAACAGAAGAGCTGTTCTATCAAATCGAAGGCAACATAGTAGTGGGTATTCAAGAAGATGGAAAAGCCGTTGACATCGAAATCAACGAGGGTGAGATGTTTCTGTTACCGGCCAATGTTCCCCATCAACCGCGTCGAGGTGATAACACCGTAGGACTTGTCATTGAATGTAAACGCGCCGATCGCAATATGATTGACGGCTTGCAGTGGTATTGCGAAAAATGCAACCATCTGTTGCATGAATATCGTTTCGTTTTGCACAACATCGAAACTGATTTCCTGCCTCGTTTCCGTGAGTTTTATGCAAGCGAAGAATACCGCACCTGCAAGTCTTGCGGCTATGTCATGGAA
>JBJTRD010000278.1:0-2546 GCA_046075945.1 Flavobacteriales bacterium | reverse complement strand
TTCACCAGCTCAGCTTCGCTGAGAAAATGGCGAGCCACCATAGCATAATTCATTGCGACGAAATTCGTTGTTTTTCGGGGTTGGTAAAAAAATGAAATAAAATGACCACGGTCGCACATCAGAGCGATGGGGCATATACTTTTGCCCGACAAGTGGCAGTAAAGAAAATAACAAAATCAAAAGTCGTAAAGGCAGGCCCCGAACAACTCGTCGATGCCGTGGTGTATGGCATGGAAGAGGTGAAGGCGCATGATATCGTAGTAATGGACCTGCGCAAGGTGCCCAATGCACTTTCTGACTACTTTGTTGTTTGTCATGGTACAAGCAACACGCAAGTGCAGGCAATTGCTGATTCGGTTGAGAAGGAAACCTTCCGAATACTGCAGGATGAGCCTGCTCACAGCGAAGGCGGACGAAACGCCACTTGGATTCTCATGGATTACGTGAATGTCATTGTGCATATTTTCAGTAAGGATGCGCGCGACTTTTATGCATTGGAAGATCTGTGGGCCGACGCTTCGGTGAAGCGAATAGAAAATTAATTGAAAGAGAATGTCAGACGACCAAAGAGAACAACGCAGACCGCAACCTATGCCGGGTGGCAGTGAACGCAAGGGAGGTAATTTCTACTGGATTTATGCTGTATTGGCCATCATTCTGATTGGCATGATGATCTTCAACAGCGGAAGTGACGGTCGCCAAATCGATTACCGTCAGTTCAAGCAATATGCAGACAACGGATTCATCGAACGGGTGGAGTATAACCAAGTGATGGGTAAGATATACCTCGACTCACTGGGCCGTGCTATGCTGGGTAGTGAAACGGGCAATCAGCCTGCGTTCAAGGGATTTTCTCGTTCGAGCGAATTTTGGTTCAACATTCCACCGAGTGAGAATGCAATCGATGAAATAGAGCGTCTCGGTAACGAAAAGGGAATTACCGTTCAATACAAGCCCATCAACGAATTTGGTCAAAACTTACTCGTTTGGATAATTGGATTCGGGCTCATCATTGGTGTTTGGGTGCTCATTATGCGTCGCATGGGCGGCGGCGGTGCCGGCGGCGGACAGATATTTAGCATTGGAAAATCGAAAGCGCAATTATTTGAAAAGGGTAAGGGCACCGCGGTAACATTCAACGACGTTGCCGGACTTGAAGGCGCCAAACAAGAGGTTCAGGAGATTGTCGATTTCCTCAAGAATCCAAAAAAATATACCGAGCTCGGAGCGAAAATCCCGAAGGGCGCATTGCTTGTGGGCCCGCCCGGTACAGGTAAAACCTTGCTGGCAAAGGCAGTTGCAGGTGAAGCTCAAGTTCCATTCTTCTCGCTCAGCGGATCCGATTTTGTGGAAATGTTTGTGGGTGTGGGTGCCAGCCGCGTGCGCGATCTGTTCCGCCAGGCAAAGGAGAAGGCACCTTCCATTATTTTCATCGACGAGATTGACGCGATTGGGCGCGCTCGTAGCAAGAGTATCAACTTCGGAAGCAATGATGAGCGCGAGAATACATTGAACCAGCTGTTGACTGAAATGGATGGTTTTGCTACCAACAGCGGCATCATCATTCTCGCTGCTACGAACCGCGCCGACATTTTGGATAAAGCGTTGTTGCGTGCAGGACGTTTCGACCGTCAGATTTATGTTGATATGCCCGACCTCAACGAGCGAGTACAAATCTTCAATGTGCACCTCAAGAATGTGAAGTTTGATAACTCCATCGACGTTGAGTTTCTGGCTCGTCAAACCCCCGGATTCAGTGGTGCGGATATCGCGAATATTTGTAATGAGTCGGCACTGATCGCTGCGCGCAAGGGCAAGCTGACGGTCGACAAGCAAGACTTTTTGGATGCTGTTGATCGTATTATCGGGGGACTCGAGAAGAAGAATAAAATCATTACTGCAGAAGAAAAATCTACCATTGCTTATCACGAAAGTGGCCATGCCATCATTTCATGGTTGCTCGAGCACGCCTCGCCGCTTGTGAAAGTTACCATTGTGCCACGCGGCCGCTCGCTTGGCGCCGCCTGGTATCTTCCCGAAGAACGGCAGCTTACTACCACCGAACAGATTTTTGATGAAATGTGCGCTGCCTTGGGCGGACGTGCAGCAGAGGAAGTGGCTTTCGGTAAAATATCAACAGGAGCTCTGAGCGATCTCGAGAAGGTGACCAAGCAGGCTTATGCTATGGTCAGTGTGTATGGCTTGAACAAGAAGATTGGAAATCGCAGCTACTACGATAGCAGCGGTGAGTCGCAGTTTACCAAGCCCTACAGCGAAGAAACAGCGCGCATCATCGACGAGGAGGTATCGAAGATTATCGAGAAGGCCTACCAGAAAGCGGTGGATTTGCTCACTTCACATCGCGAACAGCTCGATCGATTGTCGCAGAAGCTACTCGAAAAGGAAGTCATCTTCAAAGACGACCTGGAAGAAATCCTTGGCCCGCGTCAATGGAAAGAACGCAATCCGGCCAATGAGTTGAAGCCGGCAAGCGAGTCAACATCGAGCTCTGAAGCACCAACAGAAAATGCATAATTAAAGGCCGC
>JBJTRD010000277.1:0-2016 GCA_046075945.1 Flavobacteriales bacterium | reverse complement strand
AAGCGTAGGAGTCGGAATGCCGGCTACAGGAATTGCAGCTGATCAGTGCGCCGAGCTTTCGAACAATTTTGCAACAGTAGATCGCACGCCCTGTATTATCACAGGCTGTGATGCGGGCGAGGTGCTTATCAATGATGGCGCTGATTTCATTACTATTTGCAACGGCGACGTTCACATCGATGTTATCATGACGAATTCGAGTCAGTCGATTGATGCCAGCTACACATATTTTATTACAGATGCGAGCGGCAATATCATCGAGCAAATCGATAGCATTTGGAATGGCGCTTCCGCAGCACCAGGCACGTATTATATCTATGGTGTTTCGTATCTCAATACACTCGATGCAACCACTACTCAAGCCGGGCAGCCGGTGACGGGTATCACCGCCGACAACTGCGTACAACTTTCAGCCAATTTCGTTGAAGCCGTTGTATACAATTGCAGCGGAGCATCGCCATGTTCGCAGTTATTCTTCTCTGAAATTCTGGAAGATTCACAATCGAACAAGGCCATTGAAATTTACAATCCATCGCCCGTTCCGGTTGATTTGAGTAACTACAGTGTGAATCTTTACACCAACGGAGCCGCAGCACCTTCGGCAACTCTTGCACTCAGCGGAACGCTTGCTGCGCATGATGTATATGTGATATCGAGCACACAAAATGGACAGAACCCTATTGACCCTGCAATTGCAGCTGTTGCTGATATTGCAGACGCTGTGAGTGTATTTACGGGGAATGATGCAATCGAATTATTGTTTCAAGGAAGTGCCATCGACGTGGTTGGTGAAATTGGTGTAGACCCAGGAGGAGCCGGTTGGGTATTCGGAAATTCATCAACTGCTAATCACGCGTTGGTTCGTCGCCCGGAAGTGACGTCACCCAACACAGACTGGAACATCGTTTCGGGTCAATGGATTTCGTACGACCCAACTGACTACACTCACCTGGGAAGTCATAGCGCCAACGACTGTGGAAACGTGCCGGTAGCGGTTGTCGGATTTACAACTGAAACACAGCTGGTGCCTGAAATCAATAGCACCATCGTAACGGTAACTATTCACACGGAAAATGTTCAGAGCTCCTTCCAGCTTATCGTGAGTGCATCGGGCACAGCCACTGCCGGCAGCGATTATAGCGCAGGATTTCCACTTTCATTTACGGTACCGGCAGGAACGAACGATTTAACATTTTCAATCGTGATTTTGGGTGATGTACTCACTGAAGGCGATGAAACCATTCAACTCGATTTGTCGGCGAATGCCAATGTGTACTACACAATTCCAACACAGGTCATTACCATTACAGAAAACGTTGGAGTAAATCAACTTGCGGTTTCAGGATTCATGATTTATCCGAATCCGGCAACAAACCAATTAAACATACGGGCACAATCTGCAATGAAACGAGTGCAATGCCTTGATTTAAGCGGCCGTGTAGTTCTATCGATGGATGTTACCGGTAACCAAAATCAATTAACCTGGGACGTGAGTTCTTTAAGCAATGGCTCTTATTTGATCTCTATCGTAACCGAAAATGAGCTCATGCGAATTCCGGTGCAAGTGATAAAATAATGAAATAGGGTGTTTATGATTTGATTGAAAATACCGGTCATTGGCCGGTATTTTTTTTTGTGTCGGGCAAGCAATTAACTTAGGCCACCAATTAAGCACATCATGCAGCGTTACCATTCATTAGACTATCTGCGAGGATTGGCAGCGCTTGGCATCATGCTGTTCCACTATCTCACATGGACTCTCGGCGAGTTTGCAGCGCAAACCTTTATGGGTCGTGTGGGCATATACGGCGTATCAATTTTTTATATTCTGAGTGGGCTCACGCTATACCTCGTTTACGACAAAGTAATTGGGTCGGATAATTCGCAAACAGGCACCTTTTTCAAGCGCCGCTTATTGCGCATTTTTCCACTCTTCTGGCTGTCGACCATTGCGTCCATAATTGTGATGCACGGTGGGCATTGCAGCGTTCAATCCATCCTTTTAAATTTAACAGG
>JBJTRD010000276.1:0-3303 GCA_046075945.1 Flavobacteriales bacterium | reverse complement strand
AATTGCGCATACGCCGAAAAGGGCGCCTCTGTGTGCGAAACAATTTTTCTCCAAGCAGCAATTGGGTCCTCCAGTGCGGCCTCGGCAAGAAAGGGCATGCAGTAATTCAACTCATACACATTTCCAAAAGCTATTTCACTTTTCAATTGCTGAAGTTGCGATACATATGTTTCGAACGAAACAACAGGAGCCAATTCAATCGACCCGCTGTAAGAATCTGCATCCTGTCGAATCACACGATTCAATTCTTCCCTCCAGGCACCCTTCAGCACCTCCACCACCTTCGAGTGTTGAATTTTGAATAGATTTTTTGGACGAAACAGAACCAAATGCGGGAATGTTGAAGGCGTAAGGTTCTCCTCCGCGAACAGTTCAATTGAGCGGCGCACATCATACCCCACCCACCCAAAAATCCAATCCTGCCGTAGCTTCATCCATGCATCGACCTCGCTCCAATTCACCTCACTGCCCGCATTCACCACAAAAGCGTCTTCGATACCATCGGCCAGCAATGCCTCACAATCTTCGCGAGGATATTGTATATAGAAAAGGCCTGATGGTTCCATTGTATTCGCAAAGTTACGTGTCGATCATCGTCAATAGTGTTGCGCTCGTTTGCGGGTAGATATGCAAAATTTGCCCTAGCTAGTTTGTGCCTCCCGAAGTGCGCTACTTTTGCTCAATGACCCCCATGAAAAATGCCATGGGGGCTTTTGCCTATGTTTATTTCTGATCTCAATGACGTTTACACAAAGTCTGCACGCGTTGCCCAACTAGCAGCGCTAATGGCCGGCGATTGCTCAAAAATTCACGCTCGCGGAATAGTAGGCAGCGGAGCATCGTTAATAGCCTACGCGACGATGTTGAAGCATGGTGGTGTGCATGTGTTCATTCTGCCCGACAAAGAAGAAGCAGCCTATCTATTGAATGACCTGGAAAGCGCGGCAGGCAAAATACCTGGGGAAGAGGTCAAGAGCAACGTACTCTCCATCCAGCCCTACTTTTTCCCGCGCAGCGCAAGGCAAGCATACGAAACAGAAGAAACCGACAATGCCAATGTGGCGATGCGAGCCGAGGTGCTCAATGATCTGCGTAAAAATATACAGCTTGAGCAGGCGAGCAAACCCATTTGCATCATCACCTACCCGGAAGCAATAGCGGAGAAGGTAATTACGCAAAGCGAATTGAGCGGAGCCACCTTTGAAATAACCCAAGGAAACTCGCTCGACATTGAATTTGTAGATGAGTGGATGCATACCTACGGATTCGAAAAAGTAGACTATGTATATGAACCCGGTCAATACGCCATTCGTGGTGGGATCATCGACATCTTTTCATTCAGTTTCGACCACCCATATCGTATTGAGTTGTTTGGCAATGATGTCGAGAGCATTCGAAAATTCGAACCCGATTCTCAATTGAGTGTCGCGAAGATGACGAAGGCTACCATTGTGCCGAACGTCACCATGCGCACCACCGAAGAATCACGCATCAACCTGCTCGACTTTCTTCCTTCGACAACCTGTGTTTGGATAAAAGATACAGACGGCGCGCTCAATCGAATGGACGTCGAACTTGAAAAGGCACAGAAGCTATTCGATAAGCAAACCGGCATTTTTGAACGAACGCCTCCCGGGCAACTTTATTCAGACAAGCAATCGTTGAATGAAACGTTGCAACTCAGACGTATAATAGAATTCGGGTCTCAGCGAAAATTCGCAGAAGGAACCGTGGTGCAGTTCGATATGGAGCCGCAGCCTGCATTCAACAAAAATTTCGACCTACTGAGTACCAATCTCACCAACAACGCCAAGAGCGGTTATACCAATGCCATCGCAGCAGGGCAGCCCAAGCAAATTGAACGATTATATCAGATTTTTTCTGATAAGAATTATGCGGTTCATTTCACTCCGCTCACGGTAGAATTCTCCGAGGGGTTCATCGATAAAGAAAATAAAATCCTGATATACACAGACCATCAGATATTCGAACGTTATCATCGCTTTCGTTTGAAGGAAGGGTTCAAGAAAAACAAGGAGGCGCTCACCATCAAAGAAATCATGTCGCTGCAACCGGGCGACTATGTGGTGCACATCGATCACGGTGTGGGGCAATTTTCCGGGTTACAGAAAATTGATGTCAATGGCAAAGAACAGGAAGCCATTCGACTCACCTACAAAGGCGGCGACATTCTGTATGTGAGCATACACTCGTTGCATCGCATATCAAAGTTTGTGGGTAAAGAAGGTTCTGCCCCGTCTATGGACAAGCTGGGAAGCAATGCATGGCAGACCCTGAAGCGCAAGACAAAAACGAAGGTGAAGGAAATTGCCTTCGACCTCATTAAACTGTACGCGAAGCGAAAAGCCACCAAAGGACATGCATTTCAGGCAGATGGCTACATGCAGCATGAACTGGAAGCATCGTTCATGTATGAGGACACGCCCGACCAGCTCAAGGCCACGCAAGCGGTAAAAGAAGACATGGAGGCAGAAGCACCCATGGATAGGCTTGTATGTGGCGATGTTGGTTTTGGCAAAACCGAAATTGCCATTCGTGCAGCATTCAAGGCAGCGACCGATGGTAAGCAGGTGGCCGTGCTTGTGCCCACTACCATATTATCTCTTCAGCACTATAAGAGTTTTGCATCACGCTTCAAGGACTTTCCGGTGACGGTCGACTATATCAACCGATTCAAGAGTGCCAAGCAACAGACAGAGACGCTCAAAAAAATTGAACGCGGGGAGATTGATATCATCATCGGAACCCATGCGCTTGTTGCTCCGAAAGTAAAGTTCAAAGAACTCGGGCTTTTGATTATTGACGAGGAACAGAAATTTGGGGTAGCCGCGAAAGACAAGCTCAAAACACTTCGCGCCAATATTGATTCGCTCACACTTACGGCAACCCCTATTCCACGCACGCTTCAATTCTCGATGATGGGAGCACGGGATCTTTCCATCATTCAAACACCTCCGCCCAACAGGCATCCCATTCAGACCGAATTGAGACCATTCAACGAAGAAGTTGTGCGCGACGCAGTGAGCTATGAGATTCAACGAGGCGGACAGATATTTTTCGTTCACAATCGGGTGCAGAATTTAAAAGAAGTTGCAGGTATGATTCAGCGATTGTGCCCCGACGCCCGCGTTGCAACTGCGCACGGCCAGATGAAAGGCGAAGAACTGGAAGAGGTAATGTCGAGCTTTATTGAAGGAGCATTCGACGTGCTCGTGAGCACTGCGATTGTAGAGAGCGGTATCGACATAGCCAATGCCAACACCATCATCATCAACGATGCGC
>JBJTRD010000275.1:0-5091 GCA_046075945.1 Flavobacteriales bacterium | reverse complement strand
TACCGAAGTCTTGCAACTGACGGGCACCGATGTTACTGGTCATGATGATAATGGTATTCTTAAAGTCGATTTTACGACCGAGGCTGTCTGTCATCTGACCATCATCGAGGCATTGCAACAGGAGGTTGAATACATCCGGGTGTGCTTTTTCGATTTCATCAAGCAAAACGATGGAGTAGGGGCGACGACGCACTTTCTCTGTGAGCTGTCCGCCTTCCTCGTAACCGATGTATCCGGGAGGCGCTCCAATCAAACGCGACACTGCAAACTTTTCCATGTACTCACTCATGTCGATACGTATCAATGCATCTTCTGCATCGAATAAATACTTAGCGAGTTCTTTTGCGAGCTGTGTTTTTCCAACTCCTGTAGGCCCCAGAAAAATGAACGATCCAATCGGACGATTCGGGTCTTTCAACCCCGCGCGATTACGCTTGATGGCCTTCACGATTTTGGTGATGGCTCCATCCTGGCCAATTACTGTACCTTCAAGCTCCTTGTCCATTTTGGCAAGTCGTCCGCTTTCTTTCTCTGCTACACGAGTAACCGGTATACCGGTCATCATGGCTACCACTTCTTCTACGTGTGCTTCTGTTACAGTTACGCGCTGGCTTTTGGAATCTTCCTCCCATTTCTTTTTAGCAGCTTCCAGTTTTTCCTGCAACTGCTTTTCACGATCGCGCAGTTTCGCAGCCTCTTCATATTTCTGACTGCGTACCACACGATTTTTATCTTCCTTCACCTCTTCAATGGCTTTCTCGATGTCGATTACTTCTTTGGGCACATTGATATTGTTGAGGTGAACACGAGAACCTACTTCATCCAGCGCATCGATTGCTTTATCGGGCAAATGACGATCGGTTATATATCGTGCGGTAAGTTTTACGCAGGATGCTATGGCTTCCGGTGTATAGGTTACGCTGTGATGCTCTTCGTACTTATCCTTGATGTTGTTTAGAATCTGAATAGACTCGTCAATTGTTGTTGGGTCAACTACTACTTTCTGGAATCGGCGCTCGAGTGCCCCATCTTTTTCAATGTACTGACGATATTCGTCGAGTGTGGTTGCACCAATGCATTGGATTTCACCGCGAGCAAGCGCGGGTTTAAACATATTGCTTGCGTCGAGCGATCCGCTTGCGCCGCCTGCACCAACAATGGTATGTATTTCATCGATGAAGAGAATTACGTCGGGGGACTTTTCAAGCTCGTTCATTACTGCCTTCATGCGCTCTTCGAATTGCCCACGGTATTTGGTGCCTGCAACCAGAGAAGCAATATCCAATGTTACAATACGCTTGTTGAAGAGTACGCGCGACACTTTCTTCTGGATGATGCGAAGGGCCAATCCCTCAGCAATAGCCGATTTACCAACACCGTGCTCACCGATGAGAATCGGATTGTTTTTCTTGCGGCGTGAAAGAATTTGCGATACGCGTTCAATTTCTTTTTCACGACCCACAATCGGATCAAGCTTTCCTTCTTCAGCCATCTTGGTAAGGTCGCGACCGAAATTGTCGAGTACCGGAGTTTTACTCTTGCTATCCGTTGTCTTTTTTTGCAGACTTCCCGACATGCCGCGCTCATCATCGTCATCGTCTGAGGCTCCGGGCAGTTCCGATTTGGGTAAGTCCTCTTTTGAAATACCCCCGCCAATAGTTTCGAGTTCGTCTTTCACGGCTTGATAGTCTACGCCAAGCGCAAGCAGTTGCTTGGTGGCTACGTTGTCTTGATCTTTCATAATGGATAAAAGTAGATGTTCGGTTCCCACAAGCGCGGCTTTGTATGCCTTTGCTTCCAGGTATGTGATTTTTAGAATACGCTCGGCCTGCTTCACCAATGGAATTTGGCCCGGAGCGTTGAAGTTACTTGCGGATGCGCTTACACTTTTGATTGATCCCTCAATCATCTTGCGCAAACGATTTAAGTCAACATCGAGTTGAAGAAGGAGTTTAATGGCTAGACTGTCGCCCTCTCGTAATAGTCCGAGCAACAAATGCTCAACACCAATATAGTTGTGTCCAAGCCGCAGAGCTTCCTCGCGGCTAAATTGAATAACGTCTCTCACCTGCGGTGAGAATTTGGCTTCCATACTCATAGTTTCTTTCGCGATTCAAGCGCGCAATAAAAGTAATACGTTTTTGCCCAATTAGGCTGATTAAAAATTAGAGTGCGAAAAAAACTTCCGAACGGAAATTTATGCTCTTTATTAACAAGGCGGGTTTCTTCCGTAAACGATACTTATCGAATGACCTGAATGGATCCTGAAAGCTCGCGAGACTCTGCATCAAAAACGGATTTAACCGTTAGCCGATACTGATAAACTGAAGTATCGACGTAGTAATCACCTTTGTTGAACTCGCCTGTCCATGCAGTTTTGGGGTCTGTGCTATGAAAAACAACCTGTCCCCAGCGATCGAATATAGTAAGCTCGAAAACTTCGAGGTCTATCGCGTTGCCGGATACGAGAAATACATCATTAATACCATCGTTGTTGGGGCTGAAGCTATTCGGAATATAGATAGCGAATGGCTGCGGTTTGAAGTGCGCAACAATGGTGTCTTCAGAGACGAATACATACCGGATGCTCTCATTGGTGGCGATTCCTTGTGGCTGTGCAGTAGAATTTTTCCAACGCTCAAAGTCGATGTATTCTCCGGCTATGGCCTTAAAAAGAAGAGGTTTGTTTCCCTCGAGCACGACTGTTTTCTGATTGGTGGTGCTATAGGTATTGCCCGAAACATGTTCTTCTTCAAAAACAACCAACCCCGATTCGGCGGGCTCCACCATGACCGTTATTTCATGATGAGGTATCACGGTAAACACAGCTGTTATCGAACCACTCTCGAAAAGCTCCAGCAGAACAGTTGCTGAAAGATTGTCAGGACTAATAGCGTTTCCGTCCAATTCCCAATAAGCAAACGTTGACCATTCATCGAAGGGAACCGCCGTAAGGCTATACACATTGTCGGCTTCCAAATCGAGTGTCGTGCCATTGGCCGGTATAGTATCCCCATTGAGAAGTACGAAGCCTCCGCCTTCCAGCCCTGTTTGTATTTCTATTGAATAGTGTTCTATGTATTCAAAGACTGCCAAAAGTGTGTCACTCGTGCAGGGAACCAGTGTTATTTCCTCTACATCATCGGAGGGCTGCATCATAGTTTGAGTGGTTTCCCAATGATCGAAAATGTACCATTCGCTGGCAGTTACATTCGCGGTCAACGTTTCGCCGGCTATGAATTGTGAAGTAGCAGGTAAGGGTATTTGTTCAATGTTGTTGATGCTAATGACGGCGGCACCCGGTAGATTGATATTCGCTGTAATAGATATGGGACCGGTCGTTGGCTGTGAGAAGTGCGCTACAAGCGTTACATCGCTCGAAATAACCAACGTGGTGGTATCGGAGGTCGGGTCAGCTATGACGCCCGTGCCCGAAACAATTTCCCACCCTGCGAAACTGCCGCATGCCAATCCATCTGAAGGTGTCATCAAATCGAGGGGCAAGTCGCCGAAATACGTACCACTGAAGGGGGCATTTGTGCCGTTGATGGTGGTGCCTTCCATTTCTATTTCTCCAACACCATCCAGTTCTACCGTAATCGTATAGGCCGTCACGTCGTAACAATCCTCAATACCGCCGATGACTGTGCTATTGCAACGTGCAAGGATGAAGTCGCGCAATTGCTGCACATTCGATTCCCAAACTCCGACGGTTCCGCCCCAGCGTTCACAATGTCGTTGCATTTCAGGTTCAATAACTGCAATCATGCTGTCGAGCACATCAATCATTTCTTCGCATGAAAATATCGAATTGGAGAGGGTCGCATAACGCTGGACATAGTCGGCAAAAAAGTTCTCATTGTTGAACAAGGCATTCAGCACAGGAATATGCCCTTGCCCACCAACATCACCCATATTGTCCACCTGACATGGGTCAGCATTGGGCTGCGTTGAAGGTACACCTGTATAATTCACATAGTGATCGAACGTAGCATCATTATCCCAAAGTGCATATCGCCAGCGGCGAGCATCACCAGTGGGATTTCGTCCACGCCACCAGGCCGTGTTCCAATTGAGCCAGTCTGTGCAAACCACATAACCATTCAGAATAAAGTAATCGATGAGGCTCATATGGTTGTACTGTGTGAGCACATAATCGTAGTTGGCCTGCACCGTCATGTCGTTGCCTGTAATAAAATCGACCAGCGTATACCAGTCTGCACCATTGCCATACTCGGTCCATGTTCCTCCCCACGTTTTCAGAAAATCTACGAAACCATCGGGTTGATTGAAATAGTATTTCGTGTAGTCGATATCGTCCACTTTTTCACGAACATCGTAGACACCCCAAAAGTCGCCGTTGATATAAAGGACACACATTTCAACTTTCCTCTCATCCAAATGAAGCCCCCCCAGTAAAGACAGCTCATGTACATAGGAGTCGCGAATGTGGGCACCACCTGAGCTAGGGTAGTTGTCGTTGGCTGCGGCCTTAAAAATGAGTCGCTCATAACCCTGTCGATCGCTCGAAGAGAATACCGGATACTGCACTTCGTTGTCATACCCCATGGCGTCGCGGGTGATATAATCGAAACCCTTTTGCGGATAAGCGTTTGAGTCGTTGCCGTGTTCATTGCTGTCGCCTGTTGCTTCTACCAGAAAAGTACCTCCTGGCGTAAAAAACTCGATGTGCGTAAACTCATCGCCGCCCCAGCCCCAGGTTCCATCTGAAAGTGATCCCCCCGCGATGTTTACAGTCATTACTTCGTGAATGTCATCCCCAAAAAAGAAGGTATTCGTTTCTATAAGGCTGGGAAGTATTGCCGGGTCGTTCGAATAGGCGATGGCGCGAAGGCTGCCGGTTGTGCTAATGGGTATTGGCCCTGCGTAGAGCGTGGAGGCGCTGGTGGGTTCAGAACCGTTGAGCGTGTAATAAACGGTTGTGTTGGCAGCGCTTGTAATTGTGACATTAATGGGGCCCGATTTATATCCTGCTACTTCTGTAATTACAGGCATGGCTGCATAGCCATTGTAATAGGCTCCTGCATTGGCGGCATTTTGGGTCGGATTCGTGAAAACGCCAAAGCTGGC
>JBJTRD010000274.1:0-6250 GCA_046075945.1 Flavobacteriales bacterium | reverse complement strand
CAGTATTTCAGCAGCATATAAGCCTGCTATACCCGCACCAACAACAATTACTTCTCCGCTGAATGGAAATTCTTCTTTCCACGCCGATGGTTTGCACGATTGAAGAAAGCCCGGCAATACCAACGCTCCCGCAGCTACTTTTCCCGACTGCTTGATAAATCTTCTGCGATTCATGTGAGCTTCATTTTTTCGCTGAATGTCCATGCGATGGTCTTCGCTCTCAAAATCGCTTGCTCTGCATTGGGTCCTGAAAACTCCGCCCGCACAGAGGTTTCAAAGAGATTAACCCAATGCTGCATAGCTTCTGCGGTGAGCGGCATGTGTGCATGTTTGTCGAAAATATTCGTGGTATACCCCGGTTCATCGAGCAATACAAATGACCAGAAATGCACCATGCGCGGCTTGTGGTGCTCGAAATCGATGTGCATGAAAAATGGAGCCAACACCGCATCTTTCAATACTGCTGAATAGAATACATCTACAAGCGATTCGATGTCGTGTCGTGAGGAAATATCACGTGGCATTATAGTCCTACTATGGTGGCTTTTTTCGGGTAGGTGACTTTAAATCGAATCTGCTTCTTAATTGTTTCGTTGGGTTGCAGCGTAACCTTCCAGGTGAGTTTTCCTTGCCCTGATTTACCCGTTAAATCCAACTTTCCGGAACTGTCCATACAATCGCATTTGGCGCCACTTATTTCTTCGATCTCTACCTCTATTTCTCCATTTTGTGAAATGGGTAACTGATCTTCGATGATAAGTTCAATGCTTTGTTTTTTGTTGTTCTGAACAGTTATTTCGTAGGCTTTACTGCTGGTTTTCTTATTGCCGAGCAAGTTGTTTTTGCAGTAATCGCGCAGCATCTCACGCTTCACATTGATGGCACGGTCGCGTCCAAGCGAAAGATCGAGGGTGTCGTTGGCTTGTGTAGGATCAATGTATCCTTTTCCAACGAAGGTGCCTTTGAAATAAATGTTGCTCTCACCGGGAAGCAATGAGTACTGGGCCCAGTCGCTGATACGCGCTTTTAAGAAGGCGTCATTGTCGAGCTTCGGCACGGTGATGTAAACGTAATCCGCTTTGAGTGTTTCGGTTTGCATGGATACATCGTACTGGGCATTGTCGCTCGGTATTGTGTAGGGTATGGAAATTTTAAATTCTGTATTTACCGTGTTTTGCTCAACCTGCACGAAGTCTGATTTTGAAATGCCTTTTTTAGAGTTGTCATCAAACGCGTCGGAAGGAGTCTCATTGGCAATCATAGGACGGCGCGAGGAAACCGCTACTTCATTGTAGCTTTGCTGTTGGTAGAGATACCAAGGCATGAGAGTCGGAATTTGTCCTCCTACTGTGGGGTTTCCTGTGGAAATGGTGAGGTTCACATTTTTCCAATCGATGCCGGTGCTTTGAAACACTTTGGCGCGGTAAGCGAAGGAAATGGGAGAGTTCACATCCTCAGCACGTAAATCGTACACAGGATACCAGCCGGCATTTTGGACAAAATAAGAAACGCGGATAGTAGTGTTTACTGCTGAGTTGGCGCTGACCGCAAGCATGATTTCACTTGAGTTCACGTTGGCCCGGGCATTCATGCTGTTGAGGGTGTTTTGCAAACGAGCGATCTCCTGGTTGTTGAGGCGTTCCTTCTCTCCAATCTCTAGGTATTTGTATGCATTTTCAGTTAAGCGTGATCGAAAAAAATCGGCCATCTCTTTTAGATCTTCAACGATGAGTGTGGTGTTTTCTCCTTTGATAGTGCGGTTGTACTCGAGCATTTGCTTTTCACCCACTAGCACTTCTTTAAGTGCAATCATTTCCTTTTGTTTAAAAAGGGCTTCATCCAAACTGTCTTGAAGAGCGCGCATGCGCGAGGTTTGTTGAACGGCATTGAGGTAATTAATCTGATGACGTACACCCAGGATGGTATATGCATCATTGCCTTCGACACGAATAGAGTTGGCATCGAGTTGTGCCGGAAGGCCTGCGATTCGCAATCGGTTTTCGCCGGCCTTGAGTGAAACAGATCCTTTCTCACTTACCTGAGCGCCCGACATAAACACAGTCACATCGGTGATGGTGGTTTCCAGTGTTTTTATTTCTAGCTGTGCCGTTAAGGAAAGTGTTAGCAGCAGTAGACAAGCAGTGCTTAAAATGCGGTTCATAATAGATATTGTATTGGGGTAAAGGTAACAAGCAACCGTAAATGGCAATTCAGGCAATTGGAATTATTAAAATGGATGGTTAGTAATGAACTTGAGAGAACTGACTTAACTCATAGTATATGCTGACCCAACACATGGTTTGCAGGGTTCGAATTGGCAAAGATTTGCCTATCGCAAACAAGTCGAACCAAAAAAACAAAATACAATGTCACTTATCAAATCAAAGCCTGCGTTCAGCGCCCCTAGTCTATTCACTGATTTTTTCAATGACGGATTCTTCGAGAATGATTTACTCAATTTTCCGCTAACTCGTTGGGTAGCCAATGCAAATGTTATCGAGTCTTCGGATGAGTATACCATTGAGCTTGCGGCTCCGGGTATGGAAAAGGATGAATTCAAAATTGAAGTTCAGGAAGACGTGGTGACCATCGAAGGACAACATGAGGAAGAGAAGGAGGAGCGCGATGAAGAATATCAGCGCAAAGAATTTAGAACAACTTCGTTCAAGCGTGCCTTTCGGTTACCACAGTCGGTAATTTCGGAGAAGGTCGATGCAAAGTACGTTCATGGCATTTTAAAGCTTACGCTCCCCAAACGTGAGGAGGCTAAGTCGATCGGCAAAAAGCTGATCAAGATTTCATAGATCGTGGTGATTAGGATTAGGCCGTCTTTCAATGCAGGCGGCCTTTTCTTTTCTATTGCCACACCACCACTGCACGATGAAATTTTCAGATGAAATTAAGGATTTGTACTGTGTTTTCTCGGTATATTCGACCGACTTATGAATAGTTTGTTTGGTCCGAATATTAGTTTTGAAACCATCTTCAACCACGTCAATGAAGGTGTTTTAATAGTTGACAGTCAGGGTGATATTCTGCTGGCGAATGTGAAAATGCTCGAGATGTTTGGCTATACCGATGGAGACTTAAAGAATCAGAAGGTCGAGGTGCTCATACCCAATGTGCTTTCAGCTAGGCATGAGCGGCATCGAAAGGATTATTTGGAGAATCCGGTGCGAAGGCCGATGGGTAAGAACATGACACTCCACGGAAGGAGGAAAGATGGAACGGAGTTTCCTATTGAAATAAGTTTGAGCTATTACAAAACCGAGGAATCCTTGTTTGTAATTGCTTTCGTGATTGACATAACCGAACGTTTTGATCAGCAGGCACGGATTCAACGCATGAACAGTGAATTGAAATCGCTCAACGAGTCGTTGGAAAAGAAGGTGGCCGAGCGAACACTGGTGCTGAAAGAGGCGCTGCATGAATTGGAGGTTTCGCGTGATGAGTTATCAGAAGCCCTCAAGAATGAAAAAGGATTGAACGAATTGAAGTCACGATTTATTTCAACAGCTTCTCACGAATTCAGAACGCCGCTGAGTACCATATTAAGCAGTGTTTCACTCATTCAAAAATATACGACAACTGAAGACCAGGAGAAGAGAGAAAAGCACATCTTGAAAATCAAGAACTCGGTTAGCGGACTCACACAGATACTCAACGACTTCTTGTCGCTGGGCAAGTTGGAAGAAGGGAAAATGACTGCCAAGCCTGCGCTGCATGATATCTATTTTTTAATTAAAGAAGTTGTGTCCGACATCAATTCTATCGTAAGAAACGGGCAAACCATAACGCATAGCGAAGGAACATTTGAGATGATGGTCGATAAACAATTGTTGCGCAACGTGATGTTCAATTTATTGTCGAATGCCATAAAGTTCTCGCCCGAGGAAGCAGTAATTGATGTGACAATTGAAATAAAGGAAAGAGAAGTTGTAATAGCTGTAAGGGATCAGGGCATCGGAATTGCAGATGCAGATATGAAAAATCTGTTTGAACGTTTTTTCCGCGGTGCCAATGCCATAGCAATTCCGGGCACCGGGCTGGGATTGAATATTGTGACCAAATACCTTGAATTAATGCATGGGACCATTACCTGCACGAGTGTGCTTGAACAGGGTTCTACCTTTTATATCTACCTACCCAAAACGATTATACCCCTATGAAAAAGATCCTTCTTATCGAAGACAACACTGAAGTACGCGAAAACACCTCGGAAATTCTCGAAATGGCCGGCTACCAGGTGTTGAGTGCCGAAAACGGCCGGCTTGGTGTTGAACTGGCACTAGCTGACAAGCCTGATTTGGTTATCTGTGATATTATGATGCCAGTGCTCGATGGATATGGAACATTGCATATGCTCAATAAGAACCCGGATACCGCAGCACTTCCTTTCATCTTCCTAACAGCAAAAGCAGAGCGAACCGATTTCCGAAAGGGTATGGAAATGGGTGCCGACGATTACATTACCAAGCCATTCGATGATATTGAACTATTGAATGCTGTGGAAAGTCGATTGCGCAAGGTGGAAGCTATTCGCAAGGATATTCAACCAACACGTGATGGCGTAACCGAGTTGCTCGGAAACATCCAGGGCATCGAAGACATCACAAAGATTTCAAATCGTCAGCAAATCAAGCACCTCAAAAAGCGCGATGTGATTTTTACAGAGGGTGATACACCGCAAGGGTTGTATCTGCTGAATTCCGGAAAGATCAAACTGTATAAAAGTCATGAGCTAGGCAAAGACTTCATCATTAAAATGCTACAGCCCGGTGAGTTTTTTGGCTACATGGCGCTTTTGGAAGATGAATTCCATGCAATTAGTGCCGAGGCAATTGAGGAGTCTGAGATTACGATTTTTCCGATTGAAGATTTTTACAAGCTCCTCACACATCCAATGGTAACGCAGCAATTTGTTCGCATGCTTACCGGTAATTTGCAGAGTGAGCACGATAAGCTCATCGCCCTTGCTTACAGTAGTGTGCGTAAACGCACTGCAGAAGCGCTGCTTGAGTTGCGCGCGCGTTATCACAACCTGAAAAGTGATAAGCACTTTACGATGGCGATTGCTCGCGAAGATTTGGCCAATATGGTGGGTACGGCAACGGAATCACTGATTCGGACATTGAGTGATTTCCGTGCTGAAGGGCACATCGAAATTGCGGGCTCGAGTATTACGGTAGCCAATCCACAGGCACTCGAAAAGATGCGCAATTAATCGGGCATTACTGATAACAATCAACTCAAATATTGAGCGTGGTCAAGTTGGCCACGCTTTTTTATTTCCACTTTGACGCCATCATTCTATTGATCATGAAAACCCATTTTATTCCGTATCGTCCCAATCTGACCGAAGAGGCTATGTTGGATTGGGTTCGCCGCAATAAGGCCTCCGCGTTGGTCGTGGTTGCCAGAAAACACAATTTTCTCTTGCGTATGTTCCATGAACGCACGACGAAAAAAATTGCATTTAACTCACCTATATCATTAATAATATTATCCGACCAGCGCTAAATGCAGGTCAAAACAGATTACTATGAAACTTCAGATTCACCACGATGATACGCTTGAAAAAGTTCAGCGTAGCTTCAATTCAGAATTTCCCTATCTCAAACTGGAGTTCTTTTCACGGCCGCACGACAAGGGAAAACCTTCTGATAAACAGTACAAGATTAATTCTAGGCGCACACTGGAAACATGTAATCCTTCTATTTTGAACAAGACATTATCCATTCCAACTGCAATGACCGTTCATGAACTCGAGCATACATTTCGGCAAGAGCTTGGATTGTATGTGCAGGTTTTTCGCAAGTCGGGCAGGGTATGGCTGGAAACAACGGCCACTGATACCTGGTCTTTGCACAAACAGAATTTGGAAGGACAGGAGCTGAGCAGCTCTGAAACTCAAACAACTGAAGATTTTCCTGATTATCACGAACAACCTTAGATTAACCCGACGTGTTCTTTTACTTTTGCCGTCGGGCAGAATTATTAATCCGCTCGTTGGTGAATGAAAATATTTTCCGTGTTGATACGTCTTGGTTTTTGTGGTCTTTTCGGAGCCTGGATGCAGAGTGCATTGGCACAGCCCATCAATGACCTGTGCTCATTCGCTACCGACATTCAATCGTTCATCAATCAACAAGGTCAATCAACTTTGGCAGGCCCCTATTCGAATGTGGGCGCTACCGGAAATGATTTGGATATCGCTGGTATTACGGGCTGTTGGCTCGATGATCTCACG
>JBJTRD010000273.1:0-3209 GCA_046075945.1 Flavobacteriales bacterium | reverse complement strand
CAGCTGAATTCGAAGTAAAGAAACGTAAAGAGGTGTTGCTCCAACTTCCTTCCTGGAGGCCGGGTCGTTATGAGTTGGGCAATTTTGCAAAGAACATTCACGCATGGAAAGCGGTCGATGAAAAGGGCACAGAGCTGCGCTTTCGTAAGACTTCTAAAGATGCATGGCTTGTGCAATCGGATGGCGCAAATACCATTGTTCTCACTTACCAATACTACGCTGCTGAATTGAATGCCGGTTCTTCTTTTCTCGATGAAGATCAGTTGTACATCAACCCGGTAAATTGTTTTTTCTATGATTCAGATTTTCCGGGAGATAAGTATGAAATCAAACTTCATATCCCCGATAGTTACAAAGTAGCCTCGGGATTATCGTCGCCTTCTAAACACGTGCTTACAGCGCGCTCGTTCGACGAGCTGGCCGATTGTCCGCTTATCGCAAGTGCAACCATTAAACATGTGCGCTACGAGATGGGCGGTGTTCCATTCAACATTTGGATTCAGGGCGATGTCAATTTGAATGATGAACGATTGGTCCAGGATTTTGAAGCGTTCACGAAAACGCAACTGGATTTGTTTGGCGATATACCATGCAAAGAATACCATTTTTTGTATCAGTTTGTTCCATACTTCTTGCGTCATGGTGTGGAGCACAGCAACAGCACCGTCATCACGATGGGGCCTGCAGCAGATTTTCAGCAAGAACATTTATACAAAGACTTGCTGGGCATTAGTTGCCATGAATTGTTTCATACATGGAACGTGAAAAATATTCGTCCTGTTGAAATGATGCCGTATGATTTCACGCGGGAAAATTATTCGGAGCAGGGATACGTATATGAAGGCGTGACTACCTACTATGGTGACTCGCTGCTTTGGCGAAGCGGCGCATTTACACAGGAAGAATGGCTCGAAGTTATTGATGGTCATATACAGGATTATGTGAGTAATCATGGCCGCCTCAATTTGTCTGTTGCTCAAAGCAGTTGGGATACCTGGCTCGATGGGTATGTAGCTGGAATTCCCTGGCGGAAAGTATCTATTTACAACGAAGGATTTCTGGTGGCTTTGATGTGTGACTTGTTGTTACTTCAGCATAGCAAGGGAACATGTGCGCTGGATGTGGTTATGAAGCGCATGTATGAGCGATTCGGAAAGAAGGCCGTTGGATATACCGCGGAAGATTATTGTTCGTTGCTGAATGAATGCGGGGTATACAATTTCGATTCAATTTATAAGTCGTATATTCTGGGTACGAAGGATTACATGTCGCAATTGCGTGAAGCGCTTGGTTTTGCCGGTGTGCAAATCAACTTTGGTCAGTCTGGCAAATGGGGTGAAGCCAAAATGGGAGTGTCCATCGACGAGAGCAACCTCAAGTGTATTGTTTCCGGTGTTGCACCTCATTCACCTGCTGATGATGCCGGCCTTTGGTACGGCGATGAAATTATTTCGGTGAATGGTCATGCTCCTTACAAAAACATTCATCAGCTACTGAAGATGTTTGCTTCGGGTGCCGAGTTAACGGTGATGAGAAAGGGGGCCCGCTCAGTGGTCAACATAGCTGCTGATGGTGCCTGTTGGCTTACGAAATATCGTTGCTCCAGAGTGGAAGAACCCACCGAGCAGCAGGAAGTGATATGGAAAAACTGGAACGCAGGGGTCGTTAAACGCCCATAGCACCCGGCAGTTGTCCGGCCATATAATCGAATAAGTTTTTTAAAGGACCCTTTACCATCATTTCCAGAAATGGATTAATCTGCGCATCACAGATGAGTTGACCGTTTGTTTGTGAGTTTTCCTCTGTCAACTTCACAAGCAATGTAAATGGAAAGGGAGAGCCTGCTGTGCTTTCGTATGTGATCGTTTGGTGAGGAGTATTTTCTTTGATGCGCATGCCAATGGTATACGCGTTTTGAATTTTAAAACTGCATGAATCCGCATCTGCTTTCCAGTCGCTGTATTTTCCGGCAGGCAGCAGCTTTTCAATGTTATTCATATTGCATAAAAACGCAAATACTTCCGCTACAGGAGCTTTAACCTGCGTCGGTTGGCTTTCAATGTGTGTCATGATGTTCGGTTTAATGGGTTTGTCGCGCAAGAAAGCGTTCACTCCATGCTTCGGGATTTGATTTCCAGCTGCTGAGTGCTTCTTGTTGGGAGTGTGTTATGGATCCCGAGTTGACGGCTTGTTCCAGCAATGCGTCGTAGTTGCTAAGCGTTTTCAATGTGCAATTTGTTTCATCAAAACGATTAGCCGCTGCGGAAAATCCGTAGGTGAAGATGGCTACCATTCCGATGATTTCCGCTTCTGCTTCGCGCAATGCATCGACGGCTTTTAAGCTGCTAGAACCGGTGGAGATAAGGTCTTCAATTACAACAACACGCTGGCGAGGTTTCAGAACACCTTCAACCTGATTGCCCAGACCGTGTTTCTTAGCTTCGCTGCGCACGTATATGAAGGGAAGATTGAGCACTTCGGCAACCAATGCTCCGATGGCAATGCCCCCTGTGGCTACACCGGCAATAACTTCGGCATTCGAAAACGATTCGCGGATCGTAGCTGCGAATGCATCGCGTATGAACGTGCGAACCTCCGGGTAAGAGAGGGTTTTACGATTGTCGCAATAAATGGGCGAGCGCAAACCGGATGCCCACGTGAAGGGATTTTCAGGGTTGAGTTTAATCGCTTCTATTTGGAGTAAAAATTCCGCTACTTTTAACGCACGATCATTTGCATTCATGGCTCAAAAGTATAAAGTTTATTTCGCGAATAGACCGGTGGTCTTTATCGGTGACTCCGATGATCCTGTGCTTTCTATGGGAGATCATCTGATTGTGTCACGGGGAATGGTCGATACGATGCTTGTAGAAAGGGCGTGCAATAGCGGTGCAAAGGTCATTTACCTGAGATGCAGCGATATTGAAAAATCGTGGAGCGATTTTTCTTCACAGTTTCACCTGATTCGCGCAGCGGGTGGGGTTGTGTTGAATGATCAGAATGAAGTTTTATTCATTTATAGACTTGATAAATGGGACTTGCCAAAGGGTAAGGTAGAAAAGAATGAAGAGCTTGATTTGGCGGCATTGCGCGAGGTTGAAGAGGAATGCTCCATCGGAAATCTGCATATTGAAAAGCATCTAATTACCACGTACCACACCTATACGTTGAAAGGTGAGCAAATATTGAAATCAACCGATTGGTATATC
>JBJTRD010000272.1:0-11024 GCA_046075945.1 Flavobacteriales bacterium | reverse complement strand
CCTACCTATGCCGCTACCTATCAGTCGCTCGCATTTTATTTTTTAATTGAACACGGGCGAAGCAAAAATCTTTCTGCGATTCACAGATGGCTGCTACTATTTTCTATGGTGTTGGCATTGGTATTCATAGCGCTCTTGTCGTCCAAAGCCGGCTATTTGTGTGTGATGCTCGTTTTAGCTTTTGCAATAGTGGAAGCATGGAGAAAAGCCGCGTATGTATCCCGAACTATTGTGCAAGCGATTGTCGCGGCAACCATTTTCATCGGAACCATTTTCATTCTGCCCACTGCTTCAGAGCGCGTCGAGCATGCGGTTCAGGATATCAGTACGAAGGAAACAGGGCAGGAAAAAACCAACAACTCGGGCACGCACACCTCGAGCACACAGGTTCGACTTATCACCTGGAGTGCAGCATGGTCGCTACTCAGCGAGCATCCTTTTGGAGTTGGAACGGGCGATACACAGCATCGGCTCAATACGATTTACGAAGTTGAATCAGAGCCTTATGCTGCCGCGCGATCATTCAATGCGCACAATCAATTTCTGCAAACAGGTGCGGAATTGGGTTGGTTTGGTATAGCAGCGCTTATACTCATTCTTGTTGCTACCTGGAAGAATGCGCACCACGAATCGACGGCACTGTTGTTTGTGATGCTATGTGCATTAAACTTTCTGTTCGAATCCTTTTTGGAAGTGCAGGCGGGAATTGTGTTCTTCTGCTTTTGGGTGCTTTTTTACAGCAAGGCCTCGAAGACTGCCTAAATAAAATTTTCCACACACGTAAAGTATTTCAATCAGAGACACAACGTTCTGCCACCATCGACCGGCACGTTGATGCCATTGATGTAGGATGCAGCCGGCGAAGCAAGGAAGGCAATGGCATTCGCAATTTCCTGCGGTTCAGCCAGTCGTTTCATTGGAACCTCTTCTGCCATTTCATGTGCAATGGAAGTTGCGTCGACTCCTGCCTTTGACGCTTTGTTTTGAATAATTTGCTCCAACCGCCCGGTTTGAGTGGCTCCGGGTAAGACATTATTTACGGTGATGTTGAATCGACCGAGCTCCATCGCGAGTGTTTTCGACCAGCTCGCAACTGCTCCGCGTATGGTGTTGCTGACACCCAAATTGGGAAGTGGTTGTTTTACTGATGTGCTGATGACGTTGATGATACGCCCATACCCTGCTTCCTTCATGCCTGGAACAAGCGCTTGAACGAGGAGCTGATTGCAAATTAGATGTGCGTTGAATGCCTGCCGGAAAGCATCTATTGAAGCTTCAATTGCAGGCCCCGGATTAGGTCCACCTGTGTTATTGACAAGAATGTGTGCGCTATCATTTTTTACAAAGGCTGCAATAGAATCTTCCACTGTTTGAGGATGTGCAAAGTCCGCCAAGAGATAGCCGTGCTTTTGCCCGGCCGAAGAAGGCAACTCATGAAGTGTGGTCTTCAATTTTCCTTCGTCGCGCGCAACAAGAATTATACGAGCACCCAGCGATGCCAGCTCTTGCGCCGCAGCGCGTCCGATGCCTTGGGTGGAGCCGCAAACGACTGCAGTTTTTCCGGTGAGGTCGAGATTCATGGGGCTAAGGTAAGGGGCGAATGGCGAATGGAGACTGGGGACTGGGGACTGGGAAAAGCTTGGAAAGTTACGAGATTTTCTAGCTGTATCGATTTGCGCCTTTCGTCACTAGTCATTTGTCATTCGCCACTTCTAAGAGATATTGCTCCAGTCTGTTTTACGCTGCTTGATTTTCTGCACTTGCTCTACGATGCGTCTGTTTTTGGGTTGCTCCATGTTGGGATCATCGTCTAGAATTTCGAGTGCCAATTCACGCGCAGCCGATAGCATGACCTGGTCCTTGGCAAGATCGGCAATCTTTAAATCGAGCAAGCCACTTTGCTGGGTGCCCGATAAATCGCCCGGGCCGCGAAGTTGTAGGTCGACTTCCGCAATTTCAAAACCGTCGTTGGTGCGCACCATTGTTTCGAGTCGTGTGCGGCTGTCCTTACTGATCTTCACACCCGTCATCAGAATGCAGTAACTCTGTTCTGCACCTCGGCCTACTCTTCCGCGCAATTGATGTAATTGAGACAATCCAAATCGTTCTGCACTTTCTATGACCATAACCGATGCGTTGGGCACATTCACTCCTACTTCAATTACAGTTGTAGCAACGAGGATTTGTGTCTTTTGCTGAATGAAGTTTTGCATTTCATAATCGCGCGCTTCACTTTTCATTTGACCATGCACGATACTGACATGATATTGTGGCATAGGGAATCGCCGCACAATCGACTCATAGCCATCTTGAAGATCTTTGTAGTCCATCGCTTCGCTTTCTGCGATGAGCGGGTAGACAATGTAAATCTGTCGACCCTTTTTGATTTCGTCTTCCATGAATTGAAAAACTTCCAGACGTTTAGCGTCTGTTTTCCATTCCGTTTTAATGGGTTTTCTTCCCGGGGGAAGCTCATCGATTACGCTGATGTCGAGGTCGCCGTAGAGTGTCATGGCAAGTGTTCGCGGAATGGGAGTGGCAGTCATTACGATGACGTGTGGCGGAAGGGCGGCCTTCTTCCAAAGCGATGCGCGCTGTGCCACACCGAACCGATGCTGTTCATCGATGATACAAAGTCCAAGATTGATAAACTTTACTGTGGGTTCAATGAGTGCATGGGTGCCAATGATGAAAGGCAATTCTCCTGATTCGAGTTGTGCATGAATTTTTTTACGCTCCGACTTCGGCGTCGAGCCCGTAAGCAATGCAAGGCGAACGCCCGCCGGTTGCAAGAGCTCACCAATCGATGCATAATGCTGAAGGGCCAAAATTTCGGTAGGGACCATCAAGCAAACTTGATATCCGTTGTCGATGGCGAGCAAAGCAGCCAACAGCGCTACGATGGTTTTGCCGCTTCCCACATCACCTTGAATGAGTCGGTTCATGTGATGACCGCGAGCAACATCGGCGCGTATTTCTTTCATCACTCGTTTTTGTGCGCCGGTGAGTTCAAACGGTAGGTGCTGATGGTAGAACGTGTTGAATATTTCTCCCACCCTTTCGAACACCACTCCTCGTTCTTGTTGCGTGTTGCTAAGTTTTTGTTTTCCGAGTTGAATCTGTATGTAGAAGAGCTCTTCGAATTTCAGACGTCGACGCGCAGCTTCGAGCAAGGGAAGCGTTGAAGGCATGTGAACCTGTGCGATTGCTTCCTGACGTGGCATCAGCTTGAATCGCTCAACGATGTAGTCGGGCAAATTTTCAGGAACAGCAGGTTTAGCATCTTCAATAAGTTGACGTGTTAGCTTCGCGATGCCGTTGCTATGCAAACCCTTGCCGGTGCACTTCTGAGTGGTGTTATACACCGGCTTTAACTCACTGCCTTGCGTGATGCGCGCATCTTCGAGGAGTTCAAGTTCCGGGTGAGTTATATTATATCGCCCTTTGAATTCGGTAGGCCTGCCATACAATACGTAGGGCTGATTTAATTTCAAACTTTGAACGAGCCACTTCAATGCTTTGAACCACACCAGTTCAATATCACCACTTTCATCGCGAAACACAGCAGTGAGGCGTTTGCCATTGCCCAATCCGATTTCACGGGTTGAGACAATCTGCCCTATAAGTTGCACATTGGCTGCTTCTGATTGAATATCGGCGATTCGTGTAATCTGCGAGCGGTCTATGTAGCGAAAGGGGAAATACTCCAGGAGATCTTCCCACGTGGCAATGCCCAGCTCGGCCTTGAGCACTTCGGCGCGCTGCGGGCCCACACCCTTCAGGTAGAGTATGTCTTTTTCGAGCATGCGCCGAAGGTACGCTCTCGACCGAAATGGACGAATACCAAAATTCCATGGGGGGAATAACGAAAGAATTTTATTCCTTTTGAGACGTATCCATCCAGATGGTTACGGGTCCATCATTTACAAGAGCAACGTCCATCATTGCCCCGAAAGTTCCGGTTTGAACAGTCCTACCGGAAGCCGATTCAAGCTGTGAAATAAAATACTCATACAGAGGAATAGCTTTTTCCGGACGTGCCGCCCGAATGAAGGATGGGCGGTTGCCCTTTTTCGTTTGCGCGTGCAGTGTGAATTGACTGACGACCAGCAATTCTCCGCCCGATTGAACAAGGTCGAGATTCATTTTTCCTTCGTTATCCGAAAAAATGCGCATGGCCGTTATCTTGTTGGCCAGCCATAGGGCGTCTTCAGAGTTGTCCGTTTCTTCCACACCCACAAGTATCAACAACCCGGGTCCAATAGCAGCCTTAATGGCATTTTCAATAGTAACCGAAGCGCTTCGGACACGTTGTATAACGACTCTCATGCGGCAAATGTATTTTTTTTAACCGCACAATGAACCGTTCGGGATTCTCAGTGGTTATCTATATCAAAGCTCTCCCAATTCATAGTGGGTAGGTTTTGGTTAAAGGTTTAGTGACATGGGGCTGCCAATGGGCAGCCTCTTGTTTTTATCTCATATTCGCAGTGCCTATATACCGAACGTGCTATGTTTGTTTGACCAATTGAAAGGATATCTATGAAGACCATTCTCACTCTTATTGCGGGCTTTTTTATCAGCATCCAACTCTCAGCCCAGTGCACGGCTTACCTCAATCTCTCAGGATTTAATTCGACCATCATGGCTGAATTCATTGGATTTGGGGCCCTGAGTCCACAATACATTATTGATTGGGGTGATGGATCTGTCGATACATCGACCACGCCACTTTTTGAACATGTCTACAGCTCAGAAGGGCAATACGTCATTTTATACAGTTATGAAGACTTGTCGAATCCGGACTGCTCCTTTTACTCGTATGACTCCATTATTATTACAGGTGGGTCGTGCACACTTGGCTTCAATACTCAGACGGCAGGATTAGCAGCAGAAGTGCAAGCATTTAGCCTCAATACGGCATTGCCCATCTACACAATTAACTGGGGAGACGGCAGCCCGGTAGAGGTTACAAATTCTGCATTGCATGCTTACGCCGCTCCGGGAATTTATGAGGTTTGCGTGACGCTGGTTGATGCAGATCCGGCGCTGCCTTGCGAGATAACGCAATGTCAGGATGTAGAGGTCTATGCCGACGGAAATTCGTGCATTGTAGAACCCGTAATAACGGTAAATGATTTTTTGGCTACACTTACTATCGCCGGAACCGGAAGTGCAGATGCGGATTACTTCATTGACTGGGGAGACGGCAACTACAGCGACAGTCCCGATTTAACCCATACCTACGCAAATCCGGGAACATACCAGGTTTGTCTCTACTATGGCATCGACGACGATCCGAATTGTCAGTCGAGTTCTTGTATTACAATACTGGTCGACCCATTGGCAAATTGTTATTTCGATTTCATTGCGACAGCAAATGGTTTGAACGTGGAATTACAGGTGTTGGCCGCCGGCGCCGAGAATCCATCTTTTTATTTTGATTGGGGCGATGGCACCTTCGGCGATGCTGAACTTCCACCAACACACACTTACGATGGCCCCGGCTCTTATCAGATTTGCGGATTATACTCAGATGCCAATAATCCCGCAGGTTGCCAACTGAACACCTGTATCAATGTAACGCTCTCTGATAATTCAGGAGGATGCAATGTTGAACTCACGGTGACACAATTGGGTGATGTCGTGACGGTGACCTCCTCCGGAACGGGAGCTGCAAACCCTGTTTATTCGATTGATTGGGGCGATAATAGCGCTCAAACTTTTTCCTCAACCGGTTCGCATACCTATGCATCCGAAGGTGCCTTTCAAGTCTGTGTGAGCTACTCCGATTTGAATAATCCCTCATGCTCGGCCACATCCTGCGAAACTGTTGTTATAGCGAATATTCAAGAAGTAGCGCTTCAAGAGCCCCGAATCTGGCCGAATCCAATGGTTGACCTGGTGCAGATTGAGTTGCCTTTTTATTCCGCAGCAAAAGGTGAAATTAACCTTCGGGACGCCACGGGGCGTATGGTGCTTTCAAAATCGATTTCACAGATTACACCTACCAATCGTGTGTTTACCTGGGATGTTCAGCACCTCACGCATGGCATGTACACGATAGAAATCATTACCGAGTATGGTGTAGCAAGTCGACGGGTTATGAAGTGATAAATCCTTCACCCGCGAGAAATAGTTTGTTGAATTGATTATGCCATCGCTTCAGCGATGCTTCTTTCGTAGAGTGCGCGGTAGTCTTCAATGAAACCGAAGTTTTCCTCGTCGACGGTTACGCGGCCTTTGGTAACGTGCCCCAGGAGCATCACTTGCACGCCGCTTTCACCCACGAAATCCAGGAATTCATCTTCGTAGTCTTCAACAACCGTCACTGCAATTCGGCTTTGTGATTCACCAAATAAGAAAGCATCGCGGCGAATTTCGCTATCGGTAACGATGTCGAACCCGAGCGAATTGGGCAATCCCATTTCACACAGCGTCACGAACAAACCGCCGTCGCTCACATCGTGAGCAGAACTAATGTAATTGTTGCGAATTAGAGCCTTCATACATTGCTGTAATTGGAACTCCTCTTCGAGATCAAAAAAGGGCGCAGGTGAGTTTTTCACGCCATGGAAGGAGTATAGATATTCGGAAGAATTGATATCGTTGCGAGGCACTCCCAACAGATAGATGAGATCGCCCTTGTATTTAAAGTCGAGCGACGTTTGCAGGCTTTTATCCTTCATTACGCCCAACATTCCGATGGTAGGCGTTGGGAATACCGGCGCCGCCGAACCATCGGCGTTTACGGTTTGGTTGTAGAAGCTCACGTTGCCGCCGGTTACAGGGGTTTCGAATCTCTTGCACGCAGCGCCCATTCCCTTTATGGCACCAACGAATTGCCAGTATACCTCCGGATTGTAAGGGTTGCCGAAGTTGAGGCAGTTGGTGATGGCACTGGGCTCACCACCCGAACAAACGATGTTACGCGCGGCTTCGCATACCGCGATCATAGTACCCACTTCCGGATCGGCCTGTACATAGCGGCCATTACAATCCACAGAAAGCACCAATGCTTTGTTCGTGTTTTTGATGTTGACTATTGCAGCATCAGAAGGTTTGTTGGTGCTCATGTTAGCCGTGCCCACCATACTATCATATTGCTCAAAGATCCATTTCTTACTTGCTATGTTGTGGTTGGCCATGAGCTGACGTGCCACTACTACAAGGTCTTTTGGCTCATTGATACTATCTATTGAAAATTTCTTTGATTCTGCATAGTAAGCCGGCTCTGTATATTCCCGTTCGTACACGGGTGCGCCGCCGCCGAGCACGAGGCTCTTCGCAGGGATTTCACTTACCAATTCACCATTCATAAAATAGCGAAGTGTATTTCCTTCAGTTACTTCGCCAATATGAACCGCATGCAAATCCCACTTTTCGAAAATGCGGTTGACAACCTCTTCCTGTCCCTTTCTAACTACTATCAACATACGCTCTTGTGACTCGCTGAGCAAAATTTCGAATGGTTGCATTCCGGCTTGTCGAGTGGGAACTTTATCGAGCTGAATGTCCATGCCCACTCCACCGCCGGCGCTCATTTCGGATGTGCTGCAAGTGATACCTGCTGCGCCCATGTCTTGCATGCCAACTATAGCATCTGTTTCAGCGAGTTCCATAGTGGCTTCGAGCAACAGTTTTTCCTGAAACGGATCGCCTACCTGCACACTGGGCAAATCTTTGGCACTCTCCGCTGTGATGTCTTTCGACGCGAAGGAGGCGCCTTTGATACCATCTTTACCGGTTGCTGAACCAACAATGAAAACCGGGTTTCCGGGGCCTTTTGCTTTAGCTGAAATAATTTTCTGTGTGTCAATCAATCCGACCGACATAGCATTCACAAGGCAGTTGCTTTGGTAGGACTCGTCGAAATAAACCTCTCCACCAACGGTTGGAATACCGAATGCATTGCCGTAATCGCCAATACCCTTCACAACACCTGCCATCAGCCATTTGGTGCGCGGATTGTCGAGTTTGCCGAAGCGCAACGAGTTGAGCTGCGCAACAGGACGTGCGCCCATGGTGAAAATATCGCGGTTGATACCACCTACACCGGTAGCTGCGCCCTGATAGGGCTCAATGGCGCTCGGGTGGTTGTGCGATTCAATTTTGAAAGCGCAGCCCATGCCATCGCCAATATCTACCAAACCAGCATTTTCTTCACCCGCTTTTACCAGCATGTGCGGGCCATCCTTTGGAAGGGTCTTCAACCACTTGATGCTGTTTTTGTAGGAACAATGCTCGCTCCACATCACCGAGTAGACGCACATTTCCGTAAAGTTGGGCGTGCGTCCGAGGATTTCCGTAATCTTATCGAATTCATCGGGTCGCAGACCCATTTCACGTGCTTGATCGAGTGTGGCAATTTGAGTGGAGGCTGACATGAGGATGTGGTTTTGAGGCGCGAATTTAGGGATTGAAAGAGTAGAAGGATTATAGGATTGTAGGATTCTAGGATTATAGCGGGCTAGCTGCATCCCCTTTGCGGTGGTATTTTCCTTTCCTGCATTTTTAAATGCAACGACGCGGTGACAGAAGATTGCAGTGGGCGATGCTTCCACCCTAGGCAAATTCTTATTTTTAGCGAATATAAAAATTGAATTTCGATGGTTTTTGCGCATGAGAAATGTAATTCATAGCTATCTAAAAGCATCCTGCAACACCCTATAATCCTATAAAATGCCCTCCCACAACAGTAAGCTCCCCAATGTCGGTACTACGATTTTCACTGTAATGTCGCAGCTGGCCGTCGAAAACGGTGCACTGAACCTCGGACAGGGTTTTCCGGGTTTTGCCATGGACCATCGGCTGTGCGATTTGGTGCACGCGCAGATGCTTTCAGGCCGCAATCAATATGCACCCATGCCGGGTGTGCCCGAATTACGCTCTTTGCTGGCGCAGAAAATGGAGCGTGCCTATGGATTTCATTATGATGCTGCGCAAGAAATAACGATTACCGCGGGAGGCACGCAAGCCATCTTTACCATCATTTCCGCCCTGGTGCATGCAGGCGATGAAGTAGTGTCGTTTGCTCCGGCGTACGATTGTTATGCACCCGCAGTCGAGTTGCAAGGCGCCACCATGAAGTGGGTGAATTTGCGCTACCCCGATTATCGCATCGACTGGCAGATGCTACGGTCGAAACTCACACCTCGCACGCGCATGATCATCATCAACACACCCCACAATCCGACGGGTATGTGCATGACGTCTGAAGACATGCTGGCGCTTCAAACGATAGCGGAAGAATTTGATTTGCTTGTGCTGAGCGATGAAGTGTATGAGCATATCGTGTTTGATGGATGTCGCCATGAAAGTGTTGCACGCTACCCTCAGCTGGCCAAGCGCAGTTTGGTGGTGTATTCGTTCGGAAAAACATTTCACAACACAGGCTGGAAGATGGGCTATGTATGCGCACCGGCTGAACTAACTACCGAAGTTCGCAAGGTGCATCAGTACAATGTGTTTTCCGTGAATACACCCGTGCAATATGCGCTTGCGGAATACATGAGCGATGCGAAGACCTATGCAGGAATTTCCGAAATGTATGAAGCCAAGCGCGACGTGTTTGCGCGATCGCTTGAGGGTTCGCGTTTTGGTTTGAAGCCTGCCGCCGGGGCGTATTTCCAACTGCTCGATTACAGCGACATTTCGCAGGAAGGGGATGTGGAATTTGCCAAGCGACTCACACGAGAGCACAAGATAACAGGCATTCCATGTTCTGTTTTTTTTCCCGATTTACAGGACGATAAGGTGCTGCGTTTTTGTTTTGCAAAAAATGATGACGAGTTGCTTCGCGCAGCGGAAATACTTCAATCGATATGAGTGTGAACAACGATTTACGAGTGACCCTTATACAATCCGATTTGCAGTGGGAAAATCGCGAGGCCAATTTGAATCACCTCGACCATCATCTTTCGAAAATTTCGGAACCAACAGATGTGGTGATTTTATGCGAGATGTTTACCACCGGCTTCAGTATGGACGCGGAGCATATAGCGGAAGTTCATAACGCCGAGCACATGCGCACACTCCAATGGATGCGCACATGGGCAAAAAAGCTTGACGCAGTTATAACCGGAAGTGTGGCAGTTAGTGAAGCGGGCGCTTACTACAACCGTCTATATTGGGTGCTGCCCGATGGCCGCATCAACACATATGACAAGCGCCACACATTCACCTTTGCCGGAGAAGATAAAAACTATTCGAGAGGATTTAGCCGAATCGTTGAAGAGTGGCGCGGCTGGCGTATTTGTCCGCTTATATGTTACGATTTGCGCTTCCCGGTTTGGAGCAGAAACACAATCGTTGGCAATGTACCCGCCTATGATATGCTATTGTATGTTGCGAATTGGCCCGAGGTAAGGAAGTCTCCCTGGCAAAAGTTATTACTCGCGAGGGCCATCGAAAACCAAAGCTATGTGTGTGCTGTGAATCGAGTTGGAATCGATGGGAACGGTATTCACTACAGCGGTGACTCAGCAGCCATAAATCCGCGCGGGGAATACATCGTTCACTTCGACGACGGGCTCGAGCATGCTCACACCGTGGTTTGCTCGAGAGTTGAGCTGGATAATTTCAGAAAGCAATTTCCTGTGCTTTTAGATGGGGAGCACTTTGAGATTGAATGCTAGAATTTCAAAACACCTGAATTCAAGAAATTTCTCCACAGAGGCGCAGAGAATGCAGCGATTTATTTACTTCCCTGCATTCTCCGCGTCTCGGCGGATCCATTTCACTACAGCTTGCGCACCGCTGCCTTGAACTGACGCCCGCGATCTTCGTAGTTTTCAAAGAGGTCGAACGAAGCACATGCAGGTGATAGCAACACAGTGTCGCCCTCGCGCGATAGATCATACGATACGCGTACTGCCTGATCTGCGGTTTGCACATCCACAATCTGCGTAACAGTACCCGCAAAAGCCTTGCGAATCTTACTGCTGTCTTTCGTGAGACAAACAATCGCCTTCACCTTGTCTTTTACAAGATCATTCAGATCAGCGTAATTGTTGCCCTTGTCT
>JBJTRD010000271.1:0-3274 GCA_046075945.1 Flavobacteriales bacterium | reverse complement strand
GGACAAGGGTATCTGCGAATGATTGTCAACCCATTTTCAACTCCCGGCAGTGGCATGCTCCATTTTCTCATCTACCCAACAGGAGAGCCCTTGAATTACACCGATGCGTATTATTATTTGCAAACCACGGTTTTAAATACGGAAAACGCTTCGCCAGAGGTGGAGTCGGCCATTGTGCGTGCTAATGAAATAATGTATGCCGGCCCGACGCAAGGTCAAATACTCTTATTTGATTACTCCGGGAAATGTGTCTCCGTATCTGCTTTGAATACTGTCACTCAATCAATCTCCATAGAATCGTTGCCTGCAGGAATTTACCTGCTCAAAGCCCCGACAGGCAATACATTTCGAATTTTGAAACCATATTGATTAATCCACCATAAACCGAATGAAATCATTTTACTCTTTCCTCTGCTGCGCTTTGTTCGCAAACGTAGCATGGTCACAAACCAACCTGGAAGTTGTGAGCCAGGCTGGCAGCCAAGTGCAATTGACCTGCACGGTGCAGAACTACACTATCAATCACGACGGTATTTACACCGATATTCAATTTGAAGAAGGAACTCCTATTCTAAAGGCCGGTGCTCCGCAAGTGCAGCAGCTCACAGGCGCTCTCATCGTCGATGATACACAGGAGATGATGGTCACCGTTACGCATGCAGTATTCGAAGAATTCAACGATGTGTATGTGCGCCCATCAAAGGGAAACTTGTTACGTACCATCGACCCTGCGACCGTGCCTTATCAGGAAGGGTTGGCTTATGAGCAAAATGAATTTTATCCTGGCAAGCTCGCTTCACTCGGCGATCCCTATGTGCAGCATCAGTTCCGCGGTCAGAGCATTCATTTCTATCCGGTGCAATACAATCCGGTAAGTCATGTACTCCGTGTGTACAGCTCCATCGATGTAAGGGTGAGTTCAACAGGGCAGCCGGGCGAAAATCCATTGCCTGCGACTGTTTTCGAACGCACACAGTTGCCAATGCAGGAAGTATATAGAGCGCATTTCCTGAACTATGCCGAGAACAGCTCGCGCTATGAGCAGGTGGGTGAGTTGGGCAATATGCTGGTGATAACGCATGCGCAGTATATCGACGCACTCGCACCCTGGATACAATGGAAGAAGGAAAAGGGAATACCCGTGGAAGTGGTCGATGTTGCAACCATTAATTCAGTGACTGCTATTGGCGACTATGTTCAGAATTATTACGAAACGAATGGTCTTACTTATTTGGTTTTAGTAGGCGATGAAGATCAGGTTCCTGTTCAATTGGTGAATTATCCGAGCGGTCAGGGATATTGTGATGTTTGCTATGGATACACTGCAGGCAATGATAGCTACGCCGATCTATTTGTGGGCCATTTGCTCGTGCACAATGCAAATGAATTGCCTGCTGTTATTGCAAAGACCTTGGAATATGAGCGTAACCCTAACACGGCTGTCGACTGGTTCTCTGTTGCTATGGGAATTGGCTCGAATGAAGGCGATGGAATAGGCGATGACAATGAGGCCGACTGGGAGCATCAGAACGTTATCAAGGAAGATTTGCTTGGATTCACCTTCACGGAAGTTTGGGAAAAATACGATGGTGGCCACACAGCCAACTCACCCAGTGGCGGTATCACTGCCGATGGCAGTGGAAGCCCTTCAGCTGCTTCGCTCACCGACGTAATTGAGTCGGGTTGTTCCTTGATAAACTATACAGGTCATGGCGCGCATACGCTGATTGTAACGGGCAGCTACACTAACACCCAAATAAACCAGCTTCAAAACAACAAGCGTTATCCTTATTTCATAGTCGTGGGATGTTGCACCGGCGATTACGACGATGACGATGATACAGGTGACACGTTCGGTGAGGCGTGGATCAAGAGTCCATCCGCTTCGAACCTTACCGGTGGCATTGGCGGAGCGTTCAGCTCGGTATACCAAAGCTGGGCTCCACCTATGGAAGCTCAAGACGAGATGAACAAGATTATTGCGGAAACAGCCGGTATAGAAACACGCCATACCATCGGTAGTATCCATTATCATGGCTGCTCCAGCATGAGCGATGCCTACGGTGCAGATGGCGATGAAATGACGGATACCTGGATTTTGATGGCCGATCCATCCGTGCAGTTGCGCACTGCAATGCCCACCAATTTGGTGGTAACACATCCTGCCGGTACAGTGCTTGGGGTGAGTTCTATGAGTGTGCAATGTGCCACGGAGGACGCTATGATTTGCGCGACGTTCAACGGAGAAATTCTCGACGCTCAAGTGGTAAGCGGTGGTCAGGTAGTGCTCAACTTTAGTCCGGTATTGGAGCCGGGCGACATCCTTATTACGGCTACTTCATTCAATACAATTCCTTATCAGGCATTGATTCCGGTAACACCTGCCGATGGTCCATACGTTATTGGTAATGCCACAGGTATCAATGATGCAACAGGCAATGGAAATGGTTTGGCTGACTACAACGAGCAAATTGGCCTCGACATCAACGCAGAAAATATCGGTGTTGAAGTGGCTGAAAACGTTACAGCTGTTGCTACCTGTGCCAACAGCGCCATCATCATCGACGACAACAATCACAACTTTGGAACGCTCAACGCGGCTAGCTCGCTCGAGGTGAGCAGCGCATTTTCGTTTCATGTCAACGGATACATCGCCGACCAAACGGTGGTCATGTTTGTGGTGGCGTATACGGATGGCGCAGGCAACACATGGTCGAGCAATATTCCGGTGACTATTCAAGCTCCTGAATTCGACTGTGTAAACACGTTTTCGATCAACGATTCACAGGGTAATAACAACGGTCGTTTAGATGCCGGTGAAACAGTGACTATAACCTTGCCTGTCACTAATAGCGGTCACGCTGCAACAGCAGTATCCGTGAATGCGGCTTTAACCACTGCAGTTTCCGGTGCTACAATTAACGGTTCACCCGATAACCTTGGAGTGATTCAGCCGGGACAAACTGTCAATGCTCAATTCACCCTTTCGCTCTCTTCTGATGTAACCGCCACGGTTGCGATCGATATGTTACTTGATATCACTAGCGACTTTTACGGTAACAATTGTAATCAAACAATTAGCGCCAACCAGGCGATGGAAGATTGGGAAACTGGCGATGACAACTCGTATAACTGGGCTTATAGTGGCGATGCTGATTGGTTTGTGACCAGCGCGCAGGCCTATGAAGGGAACTACACCATGCAGAGCGGAAATATCAACGACAACGATTTGTCGACGATGTATCTCATCATCAACAGTCCATCGGTATTCGAC